>NZ_VIKZ01000076.1:0-16622 GCF_009711985.1 Dolichospermum sp. UHCC 0260
TTATCTATTCATAGAAGTTACATTTTGTCAAAAAAAATTAGATGCGTTTCCCCTGTATAGCAATCCTATTTGAGTTGTTGTCGGAGAACGAACCACAGAGGCACAGAGAGCGCAGAGGTAGAGAAGGAAGAGATGTATGTTTACGGCAGGTTATACAAATACGTCTTATTTAGGATTACTATAGATCCCCAATTTATTCAATAAATCAGGGATCTTGTTTGAGAAATTATTGCTGTTAAACTGTGACTGTTTCTAAATTTACAGATTCTGGTTGACGAAGATTCTGAATTTCTAAATTTATGGGACCATTTGGACCTGTAACTAAACCCCGTCTTTGTGGTTTAATTTCATCGGTATTCACTAATTTCATTGACCATGTTTTCAGAACTTTAGCTAATATTAATTTCATTTCCATTTGGGCAAATGCTAAACCGATACAACGTCTTGCACCACCACCAAAAGGTAGAAATTCATAGGGAGAAAACTGTTTTTCTAAAAAGCGTTCTGGGTTGAATTTTTCAGGTTGAGGATAAATATCTTCCCGTTGATGAGTTAAATAAATTGAACCCATAATAATTGTACCTGCTTCAAGTTGATAACCACAAAGAGAAATAGGTGTTTTTACCTTTCTAGGAAAAGTGAGCATTGCTATGGGATAAATCCTTAATGTTTCATTACAGACAGCAGTTAAATATGGCAATTTAAAGATAGTATTAGAATCAGGATTTTCTCCTAAACTATCTAATTCAGCTAATAGCTTTTCTCGAACTTCCGGGAGTTTATGAATCCAGTAAAAAGCCCAAGAAATAGCTGTGGCTGTAGTTTCATGACCTGCGACTAATAAAGTCATCAATTCATCTCTTAATTCTGCATCAGTCATAGGTTGACCGTTTTCATCTTGAGCAGACATAAGTAAATTAAGAATATCTGTGCGATTAGGATCAAAATTTTCTCTTCTTTCTTGAATTTCCTGATAAATGAGTTGATCAGCTTTTTCCTGTTTCTTCATTTGTCTTTTCCAAATTTCAGAAATTCCTATGATTTCTTTCAATTTGGGAAGATAGAGAAAAGCAACTCTCCAAGGACTGCTACCCTGTTCTAAAATTTCACAAAGTAAATGTTTAAGTTTTTCTGCTCGTTCTCCTTCATAAATGCCAAAAACAGCTTCCATCATTACCTGAAGAGTGATATCTTGGGTAATGTTCCTAATATTAAAAGATTGATTTTTTGGTTGTTGATTAAAAACTTTTGTGGTAATATTCTCAATTAATTCTGCATAAGTTCGCATTCTTTCCCCGTGAAAAGGAGGCATAATTAATTGACGTTGACGTTGATGTGCTTTACCACTAAGACTAATGACAGAATTTTTGCCCAGTAAATATTGAAAAATACTGTTTAAATCTCCTGGTGCTTCCAAGTCTTTTTGATCATTACTTAACACCTGCTGCATTGCTTCAGGAGAATGAACAAATAACATTGGTGGTAAATTACTTTGCAATTTTAAAGTAAACAAATCACCATGAGTCTTGGCACATTCTGTCAAATAACTCATGGGTCTGAATATCCAGTTTAAAACTTGAATAGTAGCTGATACTTTTGGTCCTGGTAGTAGTTGCATAATTTTCTCCTATTTTGATTACACAATTAATTACAGAATAACTCAACTTCAACTATAAACCCTTGAGATTTGAATTTTCACAAGATTATCAAAAAAACTAGATGTGTAGGGGTTTAGCACTGCTAAACCCCTACGTATACTGATGTAATGACATGAAAGGAAAAACAAGTAATCATGTGAGATGAGTATTTAACCTACTTATGGTGATATTGCGAAAAAGCAATTAACTATTAGATCCTTAAAGATGTAAAATTTTGGTTATATTAAACCAGAAACTCAAGTTTTTCCGATTTTATTCAGGTACTCAACATGACAGTAATTACGACAAAGGCAGCTTCCGCAGTTCCAAATTTTTGTGAAGGGATACAATATTTTGGGGAAGCATTGCCAGATTTTGAAACTTATGGGGCAACTCCCGTGATAGAATCGGGCAAGAGGGCGATCGCATCCCCAACAGATACAACAGCAGTATATCAAACCCTACTCGCCGCTGATGCCCTGCGCTACCTAACTCTACAAGTCACTGGTAGTAAGGCTTCTGGACATCCCGGCGGTTTTGCCAGCCAAGCGGAGGCTTATGCAGCTTTGGTCATGCTGGGACATAAAAACATTATCACGGAAGTGGGACACCACGCCCCTGGTTTTTATAGTGCCATGTTCTTAGACCGTTCCTTAGAAGACATGGGCATTTCTACAGTACAACAATTGGGCGATCGCTTTCGAGAAAAGCATGGATTATTAGGACACCTATCCGGCTACATTCCCGGCATTCTCGCACCGGCAGGACCCCTGGGACAAGGACAACATTTCGCCATGTCTGCTGCCCTCTTGCACCGTGATAAACTCTTCCCCTTCACTGTGGGAGACGGGGGACTGGGTGAACCCTATATCATGAGTTCAATGGCACATTTCAACACCGCTTACCCCACTGTTACCAACTTCTTACCCGTATTGGTGTGGAACGGTTACAGCCAAGAACACCACAGCATGGTATCTTTGAAAACCAACGCAGAGATGATCGCCTATTGGCAAGGTAACGGTTTTGCCGAAGTTGTATTAGTCAATGCTAAAGATTTTGACGACCAAAATCAAGCCGGTGAATACGTTGATAGTACCGCATTTTCTTTTGAGAAACGCCTAGAATTTACCAAAGCGGTATTAGTAGGTATGGATAAAGCTGCCCGTTCTGCACTTAGCGGTAAATTGACGGTATTTATTATCAAACAACTCAAAGGGGCAGGGGTTCACGCTTTAGGGGCAAAATCCCACAACCTCTATCCTCAAGATACTTTAACCGCGCCCCATATCGTCAGCGCCTTACAAAAACGGGCTTTATGTGCCGAAGCATGGCAAACTGTCCGTACAAATGCGGAACGAGCAGGAGGTGGACCGGCTGCGAAAACAGTAGTCACAGAATTTGAATTACCCTTAGCAGAAATTGGCGAATTACCATTAGTAGAATATGCAATTGGTGGAGAACCAAAAGTTTCTACAACTGTCATGGGTAAGCTAGTGGGAGTAGTAGGAAATAAAGATAAAAACTTCCTTGTGACTAATGCCGATGGTAACGCCGCTTCAGGAATTGGTAATATTAATGAGGCATTAAAAATCATTCACCCGACCACCGATGACACCTATCATCAAGCCCCAGGAGGTCAAGTTTACGAACCTTTGAGCGAAGATGCTTGTGCTGGTTTAGCGGCTGGTTTATCCTTAATGGGGGCGAGAACTTTGTGGTGTTCTTATGAATCTTTTGCTATCAATGGTTTACCAATTTGGCAAACAGTAACCCAAGCAATGGCAGAATTACGCCGCAAAACACCCTCAACAATTACATTATTTACAGCCGGGGCTTTAGAACAAGGACGCAACGGTTGGACTCACCAAAGACCAGAAATTGAAGCTTATTTTGCTTCTTTGATGAGAACCGGAAATGTCTTCCCATTATTTCCCCCTGATGCTAACAGTATTCAAGTCTGTTATGACTGGGCTTTGCAAACAAAAAATAAGGGCATTGTGATTACTGCTAGTAAGTCTCCTTTGCCAATTCGTAGCACTTTTGCCCAAACTGAAAAAGGCTTAATTGATGGTGCGGTGTTATTACATGAAGTGGCTGGTGGGAAGACTGTTGTATTTGCTGTAATTGGCGATTTGACTTTAATTCCTGTGTTTGAAGCGGCGGCTTTTTTAGAAACTGAAGGTATTGGTGTGAAGATTGTTTCTATTATCAATCCTCGTCGTTTATATCGTCCTCATGATACTGCTTGGGATACTTGTTCTGAACCTGATAACGGTTTTTTAAGTGATGCCGATTTTGAGCAATTGTTTGGTGGAGATGCCTTAATTGGTGTGACAGGTGGCGCTGCGGCGATGTTAGAACCTATCATGTTACGCAGTAATTCAAAACGTGATTCTTTCGCCTGGAAGCGTGGGGAAACTACGGCTAGTGCGGGTGAGTTGATGGCTTTTAATGGGTTGACTGCGGAGGCGTTGACTAAGCGGGCTATTGAGTTGGTGCATTAATATCATATTTCTGTAGGGTGTGTTAGCGACAGCATAACGTACCCTACTCTACTGGCTTACCATTGAAGTTTTTAAACACACTCATCAGGATAATCTCATACATGAGTATAGTAAACTAGAACAAACCTAAATACAAAAAGATGACTACAAAACCTAATGATTTTGCTTACCCCATGTATGCTAATTTACCTCAAAACGCTGTAATTCATTCACGTGGACTTACTAAACGCGAGCTATTTGCATTAGAAATATTTTCTGGACTAATTGCTGTCTCTGAAAAAAACCATAATGAACTAATTTCAACATCTGTTGACTTGGCTGATAAGCTTATTGAGCAATTAAATAAAACTGAAACAATCACACCTAGACCACCATTGGAGTCTTCAGGTTATTAGTATCTTGCTAATAATGGTGCGTTACAGATTTCATTCTAACGCACCTTACTCGAAGATACAATGAATTAATATAATAGTTCATTGTCTATTAAAATAAGGTAATAAACATAGGTATCATTCGGATTAATTTTAATAGCTTGAGTATAATCTTCAATTGCACCCTGATAGTCTCCTAAATTAGAGCGTGCAACCCCCCGTTGGAAATAAGCATAGTCATCATTGGAATGTCTCTTAATGATTTGAGTATAATCTTCAATTGCACCCCGATAGTCTCCTAAATTAGAGCGTGCAACTCCCCGTTGGAAATAAGCATCGGCATTACTGGAATCAATTTGTAAGATTTGACTGTAATTTTCAATTGCATCCTGAAATCTCCCAAATTCAGAATGGGTATTTGCTCTATCAAAATAGATTTTTATATCTTGCTGACAAGCTATTTGAATGCGTTTAAATAAAAGTAATTCAAGTGAACAAATATACTTACAAAGACTTCCTGGTATTCCAAGAATTCCATACTTTTTAAATAAAACATTTAGGGGAATTTTTTTTGCTTGATAATTTAATGTCCACCATATCTGGCAAGGCAAATGTCCTATTGGAGCAGTTAAATCAAATGTTAACTCTTCATAACTTTTTTGTTTTCCGTAAGCTCCCAAAAAATCCATAGGATGTCCTTCTATCCAGCCTATTTCAACACCATGAAAATATGGAACCATTAAAACTTCTCTATCACTCATCGAGTCACTACTACCACGTAGTATATCAGATACCATTTGTTTGAATATATCTCGTGGGTTAGTATTAACCTCTGCTCTAATCTTTTTATGAACTTGCTCTTGAACTCCAAAGCCAAAACGACCTTGGCTATGAGTTGTCCATAATGTTTCTATACGAGCAAGAACATAGAGGGGAATCAAATCAATATCTTCTGCTTTTAACCACTGCTGCTGTTGATAGTTACAGAATGAAAAAATTAATCTTTCTGTTTCAATATCCGCACCTTTCCAGTCTTTTTCGATAAGCAGAAATTCAAGATTATCAGTGTAGTTACTCATTTTTCAGTAATCAATGCTAAACTATTATAGTTATAGATATGTTTTATCTAATTTTTCTCCAGAAGTGAAACAAGATGCTTAAATGTCCAAGTTAACCCCTAAATTTAGATAGTAATCTAGCTTCATCTGGATAGAGTAAGTCGTATTCTTCTTGAGAAATTAGTCTGTAATTGTGTTTGGGATGTAATTCAAAGAAATTTATCTCTGCTTGTCGCGCAAGATCATTGTCTGAAAATGAATCATTTTTCGGTCTTGTTAAGAATTGTACTAAACAACGCCCTTTATCAAAACCTATTACTATCACGCTACTGATTTTATATTGGATAATAGTTTTGTTTAATTGAATATGGTCGCCTATTTTAAGAGTCTTTGCAAAGGTAGTACCAATTTTAGATATAGCGGTAGGTTCGTCACTTTGAGCTATAGGTTTATATGGCAAAGGCAAATAAACATCTGTCATAAGTTATCCTTTAGATTTTTTCAAATATCTTTCGTTTTGTGCTTTTCTTCATACAAAGGCATAAAGAAAGATTTTTATACAAACTGCTTCTGAAATAATAACACACATCACTACTTCTTGCAGGTATATTAATAACACTAAATTACAACCCAAAAACCCTGTATCTGTTCACATCATCTCACTCAACCATTACGAGGGATTAATAGAGCGATCGCACCTGAAAAGCTTACCCTGTATCTGTTTACATTATTTTACTCAACTATTACTAGGGATTAGTAGAGCGATCCGCACCTGAAAAGCTTACCCTGTATCTGTTTACGTTATCTCACTTAACCATTACTAGGGATTAATGGGGCGATCGCACCTGAAAAGCTTACCCTGTATCTGTTTACATTATCTCACTTAACCATTACTGGGGATTAATGGGCGATCGTGTAAATAAGAGAAGATAATAGAACCATGACAGATACACCAGGAAATATTCACCTCACCTAAGAATTATTACCCGAACTATTTTAACTAATTTCAATAGGTGAGATATTTTTCCACTCTTCAGATTCATTTTTCGCACACCAAAGATCAAACTTCTGCTGAAGATTTAACCAAAGTTCCGGCGTAGTTTGAAAAGCATTTGCTAACCGCAACGCAATATTAGGTGTTACACTTGCACGTTCATTCACAATTTCCGAAACTGTTTTGCGAGACACACCCAAAATATTAGCCAATTCCGTCACCGTCATATTTAAAGGTTCTAAATATTGACGTTTAATCAAAGCACCTGGATGTCTAGGTTTTCTGTTAGTATTCATGTTAATAATCCTAATGATAATCCTCGTAATTTACGTCGTAAGCATCCCCATTTTCAACAACAAAAGTTAAACGCCAATTACCAGAAACTGTAACTGAATATTCACCTTTTCTATTTCCTATTAATTGATGAAACTTAGAACCAGGAAAATTCATATCCTCGGCTACAGATGCAGCATCTAGTCTATCTAATAAATCTAACAGTTTTTCAGCATGATTCGGATTAACTCCACTCCTATTATCATCTTCAAACAGCTTTCTTAACCCCTTATGCTTGAAATTTCTTGATCATAAGCTTTCTGTAATTTTGAAACCTCATTGATTAATATTTACAATACTTTACAAATCATCATCACTGTTATCATGGCAGAAAATGACAAACCCTGCCATACTATAGAAAAGAAAATTCAGCGAAATCACATTATGAAAAGTATGAATATTTCCTTACCTGACACCATGCGCGATTATATAGAAGAACAGGTAGCGCAAGGTGGTTACAGCAGCGTTAGTGAATATTTTCGGGAGTTAGTGCGACAAGACCAAAAACTCAGAGCAAACGAACGACTACAAACCATGCTCTTAGAAGGATTAAACTCAGGAAATGCAACAGAAATGACTGCACAAGATTGGGAAGATATTCGTCAAGTAGTTCGTGAAAAAACTAACAAACGTCAAAGTGCAATTTAGCCATGATGTTTGCAATTAAAAAAAGACCTCAAGTTATCCGCGACTAAGTTCTTCCGCAAGTTGGGAAATCTTATCATATACACGCTCTTGAATATTATTAGGAAGATTATCTAATTGTTTTTGAATAGATTTAGTGATAATAATCTCGTAAGTCATAGTATCTATTTTCTCTGATTTAGATACTGTTGAAAAGTCATATATTCCCCATTCGCATATTCATCACGAACTAATTGAATTTCTTTTTTAGTCTCTTCATCTTCGCGCCAATCATCTTCCTCAGCATCAGTAATAGCTTCATCAAGAATCAGCCAAAGTTGCTGTTTTTCTGATAAACTTAGCGCATTTAAAGAGTTAATCAGTAACTCCATCGGAATGAATAGATTTAATCCAGTTTGTGACATGGCTTTTATCATGATGCGATCGCCATTCTACATTATATCAAATGATGGTGGATTATTCTATAAAAACCCTGTATCTGTTCACATTATCTCACCCAACTATTACGAGGGATTAATAGAACGATAGCGAACGCGAGTGTGTCCCGGAGGGAACTAGCGCTGCTGCAAGCAGTTCGCAGCCAGAAAACCTTACCCCATATATGTTTACATTATCTCACTCAACCATTACTAGCGATTGCTAGAGCGATAGCGAACGCGAGTGCGTCCCGGAGGGAACTAGCGCTGCTGCAAGCAGTTCGCTGCCATCGTGTAAATATTCACCTCATCACCAAAATTATCACCCGAACTAAATCAAATTCTATATTTACAAACTACTAGACTAAAAATATCAAATTAGGCTATACTACTTATAGTATGACTGTGGGTAGGATATGGCTAAAATCTCAATTTCATTGCCAGAGGAACTACTAAATTACATTGACCAAAAAGTTGATAACCGTAGTGCGTTAATTGAAAGTCTCTTGAAACAATGGCAAGAACAAAAACAAAATGAAGCACTAGCCGCAGCTTGCGCTTTGGTTGATGAATTAGAATTAGGTTGGGAAAGTGAATGGCAAAACATAGCGATTACCGAATGGGAAGCATCTGGATAGTAACATTTAACCCATCCGTAGGTACAGAAATTCAAAAAACTCGTCCAGCACTGATAATTTCTGGGACTTTGTTTAACAACCAACGCAGCAAAGTCACAGTTTTACCTTTTACTTCCGCAAAACTGAATAACCCCCGCATTTCACCTGCGGTAGTTGAAGTACCTATATCAGCACGAAATGGACTTTCTGTGGATAGTCTTTTAATCTGCGTTGAACCCATGACATTGGATATGATAGAGAAATTTTGAAAAGAACTCGGGGATCTTTGGGGTGTAGTTTATAATAGGAGTATACCGAAAAAATTTACTCAATTGAGGAGTTAATCATGGTAATAAAAATTGCAGAAATATCTCAAGATATTGACACCTTAACAGAAGAAGCGCAAATCTTACTACTTGATTTTATTCAATTACTTAAAAAACGTTATCCAAAACCAGAAAGTCAACTCATAGAAAATGAGATAACTTTCTCATCTACCCAAAAACAAAAATCACATCCACTAGATACATTTCTAGAAAAACATAGTGCTTGGGAAGATGAACGCACAGCAGCAGAAATAGTCAAAGAGATTTATGATAGCCGGACTATTTCTAATTACGATATTAGCTTATGACTTATTTATTAGATACTGACACCTGCATTTACTGGATTAAAAACATTAATTCTGTCAGAGAGAAAATTCAACAAATAGGATGGGAGCAAATTTCTATTTGCAACATCACCGTTGCTGAATTGTATTTTGGTGCTTACAATTCTCAAAAAGTAGCAGAAAATTTAACTCGTGCAGAAAAATTTATCCAAGATATTGAAGTTATACATTTAGATAATAATGCTGTCAAAAAATTTGGAGAATTAAAAGCAGAACTTAGAAAAATAGGACAACCAGTAGCAGATTTTGATTTATTAATTGCTAGTGTGGCAATAACTAGAAACTATATTTTAGTCACTAACAACACTCGTCATTATAGCCGAATTTCCGAGCTAAAATTAGACAACTGGATTTCACCTTAAAAAGTTCTTGAAGATGAGTTAACAGTAATATAACCCATCATTAATAACGCACTTATTACAACCCGAAAAGCCTATATCTGTTTACATGATCTCACTCAACCATTACTAGGGATTAGTAGAGCGATAGCGAACGCGAGTGCGTCCCGGAGGGAACTAGCGCTGCTGCAAGCAGTTCGCCGCATGACAGATACACCTGGAAAGATTCACCTCACCTGAGAATTATCACCCGACCATGAGTTATAATCAAGATTAAAGTCATAACCATAAAATTACTATGACTCTCCAAATCCTAGACAAAACTACCACAATTTCCGAACAGCGATTTCTTCTACCTGGTTATTACACCTGGAAGGAATTTGAAATAATAAAAACCTTAACCGCAGACGCAGGAAATTTGCGGATAACTTATCTTGATGGGTACATCGAATTTATGACACTTGGTGAAGAACACGAAAATATCAAAAAAATTATCGCTATTTTGATAGAAGCATATCTTTTTGAAAAAGGGATAAACTTTATTCCAGTAGGTAGTGCTACTCGTCGCGCAAAAGAAAAGAATGCTTCCTTTGAACCTGATGAATCTTATTACATCGGAGAAAGAAAAGAAAATCCAGATTTAGCAATTGAAATTAATATTACCAGTGGCAGTATTGACAAACTAGAAAAATATAAAAGGTTTAATATTACCGAAGTCTGGTTTTGGGAAAATAATCAATTGTATTTATATCATCTTAAAAATGATAATTATGAGCAAATTAATCAAAGTGAATTATTGCCAGATTTAGATATAGATTTATTGATAAGTTGTGTTTTGATGCCTCACATTATTGATGCAAGAACAGCATTTATTAAAGGTATTAAAAAGTAGTAATTTGTAGTTTGGGTTGACACAAGGAAGCCCAACAATACCCACCATTAATAATGCTAAATTGCAGCCCAAAAACCCTGTATCTGTTCACATTATCTCACCCAACCATTACCAACTATCATGTAAAGAAGAGAAGACAATAGAACCATGACATTGTTTTGTTTCCCTAAAACCTTTTTATCGGATTTCGGGTATTCTTTTTTCTATCACACTTTCTGCATGAAGGAAATCCCTGGCTTATTTGTCAAAATTAACACACTAGTATCTCATATCAAAATACTTTATTTGTTTCAAAAAGGTTCAGCATTTACGTGTTCGTATAATATTTAAAGTTATCATTGACTCTTAGAGGGTGTTTGAAAAGTCGGACAAGTTGTAAAAAAGCTCTCTCAGTATAAGCTGTAAATAAATATGCGATCGCTTTTTCAACTCATGCCAAATAGCGATAAGTGGTATAACAAAAATAAGGTGCGTTACATTTCATTTACGCATTTTACAAGATCGGCGATCGCATTAACGTATAAACCAGTCATATAAAATAACTGGGAAAGGAATAACCCACCACCACTTATCCAGAAAGTTTGCTAGTTGTTTCTTCCAGTTAAGTTTAATTTCACTAGTGGGAGTTCTCAAATCACACTTAGCTTTATAAGCGAGGTACTTACCGTTTTGATTTGTTTGCCAAATCTGTTCTCCTTCCTTAATAACGAATCCATCTTTGAATGGTATATCTGAATGATCACAAAAGTCATTCATTAGCTTTTGTAACAACTCGCTTAGTTTGATAGATTTCTCCGTATCTCGTATAACAAGTTGCGATAGTCTAACAGGTTTATCATCAGAATCTGAGAAGTTGTTGACTATATCTAAACACAGCACACCGTCAATGTGTTCCAAACCACCTAGCATTTTTCTGTTGGACGCATCTATTAGAGACAAAACAGATAAGTCGCTCTGTATCAGATTTTCTAGAATAACTAGTCCCAGAGCATCAGGATAATTGAGAACTTCTTTACTGTCCTTTATCTGATTATTTGCATCTCTCAATACTTTATTAATACTGTTATAAAAGTCACGCTTAAAGTTTTGATCAGAGATGGGAACTTTAAGAGCCAGTTTTTCTACTTTCTCCTTAATTTCGATACTCGAAAATTCTTTTATTTCACAAACAATTTGACTATCAAATAATAAAAAATCTGCCCGATCCTTGCACTCGATGAAATAGCTATTGTACTCTTGATTATCAAGATTCATTGCTTTTTCATATCTTTCTAAGAACTCTTTCATCATGAGTTAAAAGCAACCTTACCGATGGTGAAGCAATCACAAACATTTTGAAGATACTATAATATAACATCCAGAGAATAACAATAAAAATTTTAAATTCAGATATCGTTTATATCCAGGTGTTATGTAGAATTTTTGACGTTGCTGATAGCCTGCGTGGCGATAGCCATATTGAGGTATGAAAATCAAACATTCTATTTCTCAAACTCTTACTCTCCGTGACTCTGCGCCTCTGCGTGATAAAAATCATACCTTCATTCACCAACGCCAATTTTTTGGACTATCCACCTTAAATCTTGATTCTTAATCTCACAATTAAGGGCGGGGTTTCCCCGCCCCTATAGGCAATTTTGCCGAAATAAATGGCAAGAATTAACTTGAAAGTTTAACTAGAAGTGTTTTACTTCTGAGCTTCAGCAATAGGAACCCACTCAGTGTGGAAAGATCCTTCTTTGTCAGTTCGTTTGTAGGTGTGAGCGCCGAAGTAGTCCCGTTGTGCTTGAGTTAAGTTTTGTGGCAAGCGATCGCGGCGGTAACTATCGAAGTAATCTAAAGAAGCACTGAAAGCTGGAACAGGAATACCCAATTTAGCAGCAGTGACAATTACTTCACGCCAAGCAGCTTGTCTATCCAGAATTGTTTGCTTAAATTCAGGCGCTAACAACAAGTTAGGTAAAGCGGGATTTTCGTCAAATGCTTTCTTAATCTTATTCAAGAAACCAGCGCGAATAATACAACCACCTTTCCAAATCCGCGCCATTTCGCCCAGATTTAATTCCCAATTGTAGGTTTTAGAAGCTGTAGATAACAGCGCCATACCTTGAGCATAAGAACAGATTTTGGAACAATAAAGAGCATCACGCACCATGTTCACAAAAGCGGCAATATCACCACCATACTTAGCATTTGGTCCGGTGATGACCTTAGAAGCAGCAATCCGTTCATCTCGAATTGAAGAGAGAATTCGAGCATTTACCGCTGCTGTAATTGTCGGAATAGCTACACCCAATTCTAAAGCAGTTTGTACAGTCCAACGACCAGTTCCCTTTTGACCGGCTGCGTCAACAATCAAATCAACGAGGGGAATCTTGGTATCAGGATCTACGTAGGGGAAAATATTCGCGGTAATCTCAATCAAAAATGAATTGAGTTCGTCAGTTGTATTCCATTGAGCAAAGACTTCATGGAGTTGTGCTGGACTTAAACCAGCCACATTTTTCAGCAGATCGTAAGCTTCTGCAATTAACTGCATATCGCCGTACTCAATACCGTTGTGAACCATTTTTACATAGTGTCCAGAACCACCAGGACCAATGTAGGTTACACAGGGACCATCATCAACTTGAGCCGCGATTTTGTTGAAAATGGGGGATAGGTACTCGTAGGAGCTTCTTGTGCCACCGGGCATGAGAGAAGGTCCATTTAAAGCTCCTTCTTCACCACCACTCACACCCATACCGATATAGCGTAAACCGATGGGTTCTAATTCTTGAGTGCGTCTTTCGGTATCTTCAAACCAAGAGTTACCACCGTCAATAATGATATCACCTTCTTCTAGCAAAGGTTTAAGCTGTTGAATTACCGCATCAACAGGCTTACCAGCTTGTACCATCACCAAAATTTTGCGGGGACGTTCCAATGAGGCGACAAATTGTTCGAGGCTAAAAGCGGCTCTAACGTTCCGTCCTGGGGCGCGGTGCGCCATGAAGGCATCGGTTTTTTCACGAGAGCGGTTGTAAACTGCAATTGGGAAGCCATTTCTTTCTACGTTAAGTGCGATATTTTCGCCCATAACTGCTAATCCAATCACACCAAAGCTTTGTAGTGTCATAGTTCAGTTTAAATCTTTTGTTTGGGTTTGGCTCTTTCTCTTGCAGATCCTTTCTCTTTAAGGGTAGTCCGAGATTTTCGCTTCACTCCTAAAGAAGATATTAAGAGTTTTTCTAAAATTTAAGAAATCATCACTCACATCAATGAATTAATTTTAATTTGTATTGAAGTCCACAATTTAGTCCCAAATTTTGCAAAATTAAAATACATATAGCAGGAGTTCAGGAGTATGGCTAACGCCACGCTTCGCTATCAGGAGTTCAGAAGGAAGAAATTTCTCCCCTACTCCCCCTACTCCCCTACTTCCCCTACTCCCCTACTCCCCTACTTCCCCTACTCCCCTACTTCCCCTACTCCCCCTGCCCCCTGTTCCCTTTCTCGAATTAAATAGTAAGGAGGATTAAAAAATGCTGGCTTATCTTCTAGCGTTGGTAATCGGTTTTGGCAGTCTCGCCATTTATCTATCAGCCTTCTTTTTTCCAGAAATCCATCGCAAGAATGATTTTATCTGGAGTGGTGTTGGGCTATTCTACGCTTTAGTGTTATGGATTTTTGCATCTCGAATTACTGGGGGGCTGTTACTAGGTCATGTAGCTAGTGTGGCACTGTTGGTATGGTTTGGCTGGCAAACTCTCTCATTACGGCGAGAACTTGCTCCCGCAGGACAACAAACTCCTCTCCCCAGTCCTGAGCTAATTAAGATTAGTTTCCAATCGCAAATGTCAAAGTTTTCTGTGAAAGAGAAATTTGGACAGTTATCAAGCTTCGTTGCTGGTGTATTTGGTGGTGCTAAAGCGAAGATACAGCAGACTGTGAACAAAAAGCCTGTGATCAAAACTGCTGAAGAGATTTTACAAACAACTCCAACTGAAGCAACGCCACCGTCAGTATTACCAGATCAGTCGGTAACTGCTACCCCAGCAATTACAACTGAAAGTTTATCAGCGGATACTTTGTCTGAATCTCCTATTTTAGAAGTGGTAGAAGTAGCACCAACTCCACCCACTTTTATGGAGGAAGAACAGGTAATTCCGCCAACAGCACCGGAAACTGTGGTAGAGATCACTCAAACTGAGGTGGTGATTTCCGAGTCATTTATCACAGGAGAAACCGAAACTGTAGTCGAGATCATTCAAACTGAGGTGGTTATTGCCATAGAAGAAACTAGCGAAACGGCAGATGCACCAGAAATAAGTTCCCCAAATCCAGTGACATCAGAGTTATTAGCCGCAGAAGCAGCCGACAAGTCTGATATGACCATTGAGGAAGTTAAACCAGTTGGGGAAGCATTGCCAGAACAAATCCCACTAAATAAACCAATCGAGGAGTAATTAAGAGGATTTACGCTGCTGATTCTAATAAATCAAAGGAATCTGGGTAGTTTATGATACTGCTGCCGCTGGATTAAGTCCCAATTGGGATAATAAACGGTCAATATCAAAATGCTCAGACATAAGAGAGCGAATGCACTCTATTTTAATTGGTTCATGAACACGAACTTGACCAAAGGTGCGATCGATGATTTCTACTGTGGTGAGAGTGTCTAAATCCACGGATAAAATCGGGATTTCTAACTCTTCAGCGCGGTTGAGGATAAAGGCAGGGGGTGGTAGTTGTCCAGTCAGGATGAGGCATTGAGTAGATGTTTCTAAGGCTGCTTGTTGAATTTCAACGCGATCGCCTCCTGTCACTACTGCCATGTTCTGACGTTTGCGGAAGTATTTGACGGCGGAGTTGACGTTCATTGCCCCAATTGCCAGACTTTCAACTAATAAATCTAGGCGATCGCTCCGACAAAGAACTTCCGCGTTTAACTGCTTGACTAATTCTCCTACACTCACACTGCGGAGGACATCGCTTTTGGGCAATGTTGCGAGGACGGAAATTCCCTGTTTTTCTAGGAATGGGCGTAAGAGTGTGTGAACTAACTCTAATTTTTCGTGAGGTACTTCATTAATTACCACACCCATTAACCGTTTGCCTAATTGCTGTTTAGCAAATAATAACGCCTCAACAGAAGTTAGTGATTGATAACGGCTAATTAACAGTACAGGAGCATCTAATTTTTCTGCTAATTCCAGTAAGGATAATCCAAATAAATTTCCTTCTGATAAGTTAGCAGGCCCTTCTAAGATTACCAAATTACTCTTTGGTATTTGTGAATACTTTTGTACTAGTAACTCTTGATAGTTAGTTGTATCTTCTCCCTGTAAGCGTTTCTGGACGGTAATTTCATCCAAAGATAATAAGGTGGGAGCAATGCGGTTGTCTGGCAGGTTAAGGTTATGAGTAATGAACTGGACATCTTCTTCAACTACTGTTCCCGCAGATGTCTTGACAAAATTACCCAAAGGTTTGCCATAAGCAATATCCAAACCTTTTTGTTTTAGCTGATGAGACAAACCTAAAACTGTTGCAGATTTGCCACTGTAAGCTTCAACTGATCCAACCAGCAAGTATTTAGCAAGTGTTGGCACGTATGCACTCCTAATTTCAAAAGTTTGTACAACTCAGCTAGGTGTCTACTAATTTTAGTGCAATAGGCGGAAGGTAAATAGCAATAGCTATCCTAATTGCCTAAATTTTCAAAATTAACTGGGAATAAATCTAGCTGTGGTAGCTATTGTAGCGATTTTGATCAAGATAAAAATATCTGTTTAAATAAATAATTTATGTTTCTTGGCATATAAAAGCGATTATATTGAAGCTTTGATTTCTTCTGATGTCATTACATGATCTGGATTTGCTTCGTAATCAGTAATCCGAGGCTTGATAGATACTGTACAATAAATTATGTAGCTGGCTAATAAAATATGCAAGATACCCTGACTATTACCATTAATCCAGAACTAAAAGCAGCACTTTTAGAAATTACTCAAGCTGAAGGTATATCTCCTGATAGTTTCATTGGTAAAGCTATTTCCGCGCACTGCGTTCTTATTTGATGGCAAAGAATCAAACAGGTTATACCGATGAGGAAATTTTTGAGATAATTTCATGAAGCTAGTTCTAGATACTAATGTTCTGATT
>NZ_VIKZ01000077.1:0-16258 GCF_009711985.1 Dolichospermum sp. UHCC 0260
GGGAAAAGAATTAAATTACCGTCAATCGGCTGGGTACGTTTAGCCATACCTTTACCGATTACAGCAACTCATAATTGCGTGATTTCTAGACAGGCTGATAAATGGTTTGTTTCTGTTAAATACGAAGTTGAAAAACCTCCTATACTTGCAGACCGACCGACCATTGGCGTTGACATTGGTATCAAAGAATTAGCAGTTTGCAGTAATGGTGAAGTATTCAAAAACCCCAAAGCCTACCGCCGGATGAGTAAACGCATGAAACGTTTACAGCGTAGCGTTAGCAGGAAGGTCAAGGGGTCTAATAATCGTAAAAAAGCTGTGAGAAAATTGGCTAAATTGCACGCCAAAGTTTCTAATATTCGCCAGGATTCCATACACAAATTAACCTACTATCTAGCTAAAAATCACAGCATTGTCAGGATAGAGGATTTGCACGTTAAGGCATTTTTGAAAAACCATAAATTAGCGGGTGCTATCGCTGACTGTGGTATGTATGAATTTAAACGGCAGTTAGAGTATAAAACTGAGAAATTCGGGAGTGAACTAATCCTTGTGGATCGGTTTTTCCCCAGTTCTCAAATATGCTCTAACTGCGGTAATCATCGTCATAAAATGCCATTAAAAAACCGCGTTTATATTTGTCCTGATTGCGGACATACAGAGGATCGTGACCTCAACGCCGCTAAAAACATTGACCGATGGTTTGCGGATATTTTTATCCCTGTAGCGTAGCGGTTCCTTTGAGGAACTACGGTCAGAAACGGTAAGTTCTACCGAGATAGCCTGTGGAGCGGACAAACCTCTTAGAAGTCATTCTAAGACCGTGATTAAACAGGAAATAAGCACTAAGGTTATCGCTGTCCAGATGTGTCTAGACTTTGGTAATTTTGGGTAAGTTTTATAGAACGGATTTCTCTTGTATTAGGTACTAATGTACTATATGCTGGGTGAGTTAACAAGCAATTATTTAGGCTTGCTGATAGTCCCCGCCCTATAGAGGGACGGGGATTCTTGTTTCTTTGAAAACGGATTTTATGAAGTGGGTGGCTGTTCTGGGAACATACACTTATCAGAGTCGCAACCACTCGGTCCTGCTTCTGATAATTCTCCCAAGTCGTAACGACTTAGCGCCCCACAGAAATCATCTGTTCTGCGTCGGGCTTTGACTTCTTTAGATAAGCGTTCATAAGTGGCTTTGTCTATGGGTTCAAAGGGAAGACGGGGGAATGATTGCAAATCGTCAAACCGGGCTAACAGCGCGGCAGAAATATAGCCTTCATCATTTTGGATAGCTTCATAGATGCGTGTTCCCAATAATTCAACTTCCTCAGAACGGAGTTCTAAGGTAGCAGAGGTGTTATGGGTGACGTAATGACTTTGGACTTGCATCACAAAATCTAGTTGGGCTAAAACGGAAAACTGAGATACATCAATGACATCAGCACCGGGTAAATCAGCCCAAGATACAGCGACGGGTATTTCTACTAACCATTCTGTACAGCGAGGATCAAAAGGATCATTAAGTAAGTTGCCGTTTTCATCTTTGTCAGATTGGGAAGGAATGACGTTGTAACCATAATCTATACAAGCTAGGGCTACGGGGTCATTTTTGCCAAAGGTAATCCGACGAATGAATCTTTGAGCTTTGGGGGGATGCCAACCGGGAGATGCTCCTGTTAAGAGGGATTTGGTGCCGGCTGGTTGCACGGTAGTACACCGGTTGGGGCGTTTGATCTGATGGCGATCGCAATATTCCCACACTACTTTATGAACTACATCTTTCCAGAAGTTGAGATATTTTTGTTCACCACGTTTAAAAATCAGTCCTTCAGGAGTTTCGGGTCTTCCTGCTTCCCACCACCGTAACCAATCTGTACCAAAAGCATGAACAAAGAAGTCAAATAAACCGGTAAATGATACACCGATAATGGGATCAAGTTCCCGGCTGTATTGATAGCGGGGTTCGAGAAATTTGTGATTTAACAGGGCGACGACGGAAAGCGCACCAGCGGTAAATGCCTCTTCTTGTTCTTTATAGTTGTCGGGGTCGAGTTGGTTTAAGTGTACCTCAGATAAATTACAGTTTCCGGTTAAGGTATTACCAAAAACACCTTTATGATATTCCGGCTCATTGAAGCAGTAAGTATCATGTAATCCTGGTAGTTGTTCCACACTTTTCACAACTTGCCATTTGCCTTTACATTTAGCGTCTGTACCTTTACTTACATCTAAACGCTGACAAGGAATTTCGCCACAGTCAGTTATCTGCAAGTAGTACAAATCTCTACTTCTGATGCCATAGTTGGTAACTGCCCCTTTGTGAGCGCAAAGATTGAGAGATGAACGAATACCGCATTTAGTTAGTAGTAACTGAACTCGATAAGCGCGTTCATAGTCAGATAGATAAATCCTAATACCATTACTTTGTGTATTAGAGCCATCTGTATCTGCTAAACCAGCGATAAAGTGCAAAATTGCTTGACGATTCCAACTAGCAATGACGTTCAGTGCTTCTGAATTTGTTTTTAGGCTTTTTAAGAATTCTCCAGAAAAACCTAAATCTGTAACATCTGTAAAAGTTGGTAAGTAATCGTAATCTCTGATAGGAGATTTATTTCCTGCGAGATTTAAAGCGGCTTTCTGTTCGTAAAGTCTAACTTTGGCATTGTTGTTTTTATCTGTTGTGCCATCTCCTAAGGCTACTCCTAGAGTGTAGGCATAACTTAGATCGATGTTTAATCCATCTTCGTGCTGAATTTTGAATGGCTCTGTATGAATCGAATACCGACTGGTATCCATCAAGTCTTTTGTTTGCACTTCTTTATAGCTTTTGCCAAATCTATCTTTGACATAGAAGCGATGATACTCAGTTGCATCTACATAAGAACCATCTCCAAAACGCACGCGATAGAGAACACGAGAACTACCAGTTTTAAATGGTTGAACTTGACTCCAGTTTTTACCGTTCCAAATTTCAACTTCAGAAGCGACAATATCTTTGATTTTGTGCATTCCATCTTTAGTGATGAGTAAGGTATCACCACTGACACAATGGAAGTTAGCACCTATTATTTCCAGTTTTGTTACCCTAGAGGCTCTTTATCCTCTAGTTCTAGTGCTTCTATTTCGCACTAGCTCGGAGTACATTTTCTACAGTTTCCTGTAGTCCGGCACTCGTGGAAGTTTTTTATTCTCCTAAGAGGTTCAACTTCTACTCTCTACGGTGTTACAGGCTTTTTATTTCCTGTAATTACCTCGGTATTAGCATCCCAGCCTTCACCGATTTTGCCAGATTTTTTACGTGAAGCAAGTATAATTAAATACCACACGGGTTCAAACCATATCTACCCAAACGATGTTCTAATTCTTGATCATCAATATTTGGGTGATGTTTCTGTATCCATGCTTTAGCTTTTCCTTGTTCATAAGCTTGTAAAAAGTCTTTTTTAAGTTCTGCTGTATTTAATAAATCAGCATTAGCTCTAGCGACTGCTTCACCAGCCCATTGAATTGCCCCTTCACCGCTATAATATTGTTTTTGAACTGCTGCAATAGATTCTTCTAAAGTTGGTTTTCGGTGAAATACTCTTGTATGGTTTGCCATACGCAAAGAATCGCGTTCTGGATCTATGCGCCAGCTACCCTCTACATCCTGTTGCCAGAGGTTATCTTTAGCTGTTGCGCCTTGTTCATCTTCAGAAATGAATTGTCTCATCCCAGCGCTTCTTCTAATATTACCGGCAACAATAGTTACAGCCGCTTCATCAATTAATAAACAGCATTCTACTGAGGTTAATTGTCTACCTAAAGCCTTATTGAGAATTGAGGCGCAACGCTGATACAATCCAGGTAATTTTACAGGATTAGCCATGCCGCCAAAACCTTTGAGGGTTTCCCCAGATTGGCGGACATCGCTAATATCAACAATCACCTGAACGTCACCTGTGAAGCGTTCATCGGTAGAAAGTTCTAACAGGGTTTGATAGGATTTTACCCAACCTTCCCGGCTGTCTCCAACGTGGATAATAGCGGTGTTTGCTTCTATATGGGTTTGTGTAAATTCACGACGCTGTTCTTTAGGAGTGCTGCCAATTTCACCTTTGATGGTGATATTTAGGCGATTACGGATAGGGGGAAGTTGATTAATATATTGTGGTTCGATGATCGCACCTGTACCACAGCCCATCATGGCTAGATCCATCATCAACCCAAAGGCACTCCAGTCTACAAGGTTGGTAGAGGTGCAGTTATAAGCACCGGAGAAGTTTTTGGGTTTGGCTAACCAATCTGTGCCACCAACCCACATCCAGCGCCCACTGGGGAGGGATTTCATGTTTCGCTGCATCTTGTCTAAAATGGCAGCTTCTTCACGGGTGAGTTTTCCCAGTTCTACTAAACCGCGTAAAGTGCGATCGCACACCTGATCCCATGTTTCTCTCAAACCTGCATCTGTCCGACGGCTGTAGGTTCTAAAAAACACGGGATTGGCTGCTGGAGCAGATTCTGGAAAAGCTGCACCCTGACGTTGACGTTCAAGTTCTCGAACCATGATGAAGTATGATTGCTTATGGACAAACTATGACTATACGCCAAGTAGATTTAAGATTAAAGATTGAAAATTTTACTACTTTGCGCTATAGCTCAGTCTGTGTCAATTATAACTATATTTTTGTTTTTTGTTTAAGTATAAAACCCCGACAGTGCATTATCAGGGTATTAGAATCTCAACTTTTTATCTGTCAGTTTTCGTAGAATAGGCTATCTGTTTAATAATGCTGTTTGTGTAATTTTTGCGTTGACTATTCATCAAGCAGAGATAGTCAGTAAAGATGCCAATTCATTTGTATTAGTTACAACTTGATTTAATTGCTCACTGAAATAGATAACTTCATAATTGGGTGCAAGTTCTTGTTGCAGTTGTTTCCACAAACTAATCCCTTCTTGTTCAAAAGCTGCTTTAGCCTCTAAGGTGGGAAAACCTGATGAATTAGGATCTTCCCAATTCAACTTTGCATCATAGATATCTGCCCATTTTTCTAACCGACTAATAGTTCCTTCACTTAATGGCATCGTTTCTGGATCAATATCTCCAGCTTTACCAGAACTAGCCCACCATAGTGGGTAGCATCCATAATCAGCCATGAGTTTGATTTTTTCTGCCATAGTCAATTTACCAAGTTATGGGGAAGTTCTGGGGTTAGCCCCCACTATATACCCATTATCGCTGACAGTCACAGAGATGTAGTGAGTTTTGCTATTAAAGTTAACTTCATAAATAATGCGAGTTTTTTTTCTTCCTTGATACCTAATCATTTTACCTTCTGTTAGTGCTGCAATGATTGCATCCGGTATCTGATTTTGCTTGATTCCCTGATCTGCGAACTCCAAGGAATGTTCTTTTAGTATATGTTGGAGTCCTGCGTCAGAATTTCCCTCTTCTAAAAATACGATTTTGCCATCAGCTTGTTTAGCAATCTTGACTATTTTTTCAAGGGTATGTTTAATACCAAGTTGAGCAAGTTCGGAAATCAAGGCTGATTTTTCAGCACTATCCATTTTTTCTCCTTAAATTGGGGGTAGTCTCACGCAAAGGCGCAAAGACGCAAAGAACTGCCAATTTAGCGTTACGGATTTACTACTTTGCGCTATCTACCGATTTAATATCTCATAGTTAAATATGATTCATTTGCCAATTTGGCTGTTTTTTCCAATTGACCACTTTGCGCTATGTCTTGTAATGTGTAAATTATGACTATATTTAAAAAGCATCTTACACCCTGGCGAAGTCTGATTACCCGTGCCCTGCATCAAAACCGCAGCCTTGTTTATGCCCGTTACGTACAACTGGCAACAGTGCGAGAAAATGGTTTTCCTGCTAATCGTACCGTCGTCTTTCGCGGCTTTCTAGACGATACCAATCAGCTAAAATTTATTACCGATATTCGTAGTGAAAAAGCTGAACAAATATCAAAACAATCCGCAGCGGAAATTTGCTGGTATTTTCCCAACACTAGAGAACAATTTCGGATTACTGGAGAATTAATATTAATAAGTGCTGATTCTCACCCACATTTACAACCTGCGAGAATCAAAATGTGGCAAGAATTAAGTGATGCTGCGAGGTTACAATTTGCTTGGCCTATTCCTGGTGAGATGAGAGTACAAACACCGGAAGCTTTTACACCACCAGCACCAGACAATATTCAACCATTAGAAAATTTTTGTTTATTATTACTTGAACCAGTAAAAGTAGATCATTTACAATTGCGGGGTGAACCACAAAATAGATGGGTTTATCACCGCAATGAAAACCAAGAATGGTTGACTGAAGCAATAAACCCTTAATTTTAATTTTTAGTGTTTAACTTCCTAGATTCCCGCACCATCAAAAAATTCCTGAATCTGTTTATCTCGGATATTACAAAAATTGTGTTCTTTTGGTAATTCATCTTCTGGAAGGAATTTACCAACTAAAACTGGAGTTTTGGCGGGAGTTTGTAAAGCTTGAATTTGTGCTTCTAAGGCTTCAATGCGGTCAACTAAGGTGCGAATGACTTGGGCTTCTGAGTCTGGTAAATTGCTGTGTTCTAGAGGTGCAACCCGGACTCCTGAACGGTAGATAATGCGACCAGGAACACCGACAACGGTACAACTAGATGGTACATCTCTCAACACCACTGAACCTGCACCAATGCGGACATTATCACCAATTTCGATATTTCCTAAAACTTTTGCACCGGCACCAACGACGACATTTTCGCCTAATGTGGGGTGACGTTTACCGCTTTCTTTACCTGTTCCCCCCAGGGTGACACCTTGATAAATCAGCGCGTAGTTACCGATAATGGCTGTTTCCCCAATTACTACTCCCATTCCGTGATCAATAAATACGCCTTCACCAATTGTAGCCCCTGGGTGAATTTCTACACCTGTTAAAAACCGCGCAATGTGAGAAATCAAGCGGGGGAAAAAGGGAAGACCAAGACGACGCAACCAGTGTGCAAAGCGGTGGAAAACTAGGGCTTGCAAACCTGGATAGCAAAACAAAACCTCCAACCAATTCCGGGCTGCGGGGTCACGTTCAAAGATGATGCGAAAATCGGTACGGAGTCTAGAGAACATTGAGATAGTACCCTTGATAGCACAACAAGCTACTCTCTCATATTATCGTGACTTGGTAATTAGGGATTGGTAATTGGTGATTGGTAATTGGTGATTGGTAATTGGTGATTGGTGATTGGTGATTGTTAATTGGGGACTAAATCATCTATGCCTTAGTATCTAAGGCTTCTGGACTGTTAAAGTGGAGTTAATTCTGATTTTTTAATGCAGTTGCAAGAATACTCCACCTTTAAGTGTTCCTGGTTCGCTGCTATAACTACTCACTGTCAGGGATTTTAAATTATCAAAAAGTGGCTTACCCAATACTTCTGCAAGTTTAAGCAAGGGTAGTTGACGTTTGAGAAGATTTTGACTATTTTCCCAGTCTAGATAAATATACCCTTGGTTGGGTTGGGGAATTGTCGCAATACTATTTTGAAATTGAGGACTTTCTAGGAGAGATTTTTGCTTTTGACTCAAAACTGCTGTTAGCGTCTTTAAATCAGAACTGAAAATTTCATAATTATCTAAGGTTGTATGCACTCCTTTAACTTTTGTGTCAACATTAATAGATGTGTTATTTTCACTTGTGGCTGTAATTTTTGTCCAAGCTGCTATTTTTCGTTGATCTAAAGTTAGGGAACTAAGGTTAAAACCACTTCTACTGGCAATATTATTTAGATGTGTGATTCCTGCTACTAATTCTGGGTTTTTTTCGATAACAAATAACCAATTAGGGGTTGTATTTTCTGAATTGGGTAATAAGGCTAAAGCGTATTCTCCTGTTATCCAATTGAAAATATCTTCGCTAAAGTTTAAATTCCAATTGTTTTGGATTTTTACGAAGGGTTGTAGTAATCGAGAAATCCCTTCTTCACTAGAACCGTAAATGCTTGCTGTTGCTTGTTTCCACAGTTTTGCTATATCGCTATTACCTAATTTACTCAAATTTGTGCCAGCGATCGCTAAAGCTGTTGATTCTGGAATATACTGTAATGCTCCTACAGATTGAGATAGGGGTAAAGATGAAGGTACAACTGGGGAATTTGTTAAAAATGTACTTTCTGTGAGCAACCCTTGGGAATTTAAAACGAAGGAGAGAATTTGGCTATTATAAGTTGATTCTGCCAATTCTAATCCTTGCCATTTACCAACTTCTGGTAAATTCAAGAAAGTTACAGCTACAGCATTTTTAGAGATTTGTTGAGTAGCTTTTTGATATTCTAGAGAACTAATTAAGTTTAAATCTGGTGCTTGTAAATTATTAATTGCTTCTTTGATAACTTGAGGATGATTAGCCAGCAAAACAAAATTATTAACAACTGCACCTGCTAAACTATTTTGGGTTTTTAAGTCTGGTGCATATTCGGGATGATCAGAAATAACCTTGACACCTTTGTAACGTTCAATTCCTAAATTAGTCCCACTAAAAGCCCGGTTAGAAAATAATAATTCCAAAAACTCACGGCTTTTCTCTGGTTTTGTAGTTGCAAGTGCCATTAAATACCCGGTTTGTAGTCCGTTGTCTGGATCACGGTCTATATCTATGGTAGTTGCAGCTAGGGTAATTTCATCACCCAACCAGGGTTTAAGATCATTTGAATAATCTATATTATTTTTTGTCAATAGACTATTTTTGAGTTGAGAAAATTCTCCTTTTGCTGCTATTGTCTGTAACCCGTCGGGATTGACCAATAATGATACCATTGCTGGTGAAGACTTGGAGACAAATATAGCCGCAGCGGGTTGAGAGTTGCGAACGACAAGACTAACTGGACTTTTCCCCGAAAACCAGGAGAATTTAGCTACACAAACTAGCACAAGCGTGATTATGCCAGCTATAAGGAAACCAAGTTTAATATTTTTTGTTAAGTGTTGACTGTTCACATTCTTTATATTTTTTAGTTTTTCTGCAAACATGAATAGTATAGGATTTTTTAGAAAAACTGCATGACAAATACATTATTTGATCAACCCTTTTCCGAAATTACTGTTGAGGAACTAGCCAAACGTCTTTCCAGTAATGAAGGAACGCTTCAGTTAATAGATGTGCGTGAACCCCAGGAAATTGCTTTATCACGGCTAGATGGTTTTGTCAATCTTCCTTTGAGTGAATATGAGCAATGGAGTGAACAAGTGCCTATCCGCTTTGATATTCATGCAGAAACTCTTGTTCTCTGTCATCATGGTATCCGCTCTGCTCAGATGTGTGGGTGGTTAGTTACTCAAGGATTTACAAATGTTAAAAATATTAAGGGTGGAATTTCCGCTTATTCGATTTTAGTTGATCCTTCTGTGCCACAATATTAGGAAATTGTAGGGGCGCAGGAATTATCTGCGCTCAAAGTTCAAATTCATCGAGTTTAACTCTCTTCTAAAGGTCGTTCTAAGATTAATTTATAATATCCAAAAGCTTCCCCTTTAGGACTGACAGTAAAAGGCATTAAAAGACCAGCGATTGAATTTCTAATTAAATATTTAGGTAACAAATAAATAAGTATTTTCACTTGCCAAGACAAGGAAAAAAGTTTCCAGGATAATTTTTGTAATTTTAATAATGTCGGCTGAATTGCTAAAGAAATATCTTCAATAGTTTGAATTTGAAAGCCAATTGATTGGACGATAGCATTCCAATCATTAATTTCTGAAAATCCATGACGAACTGCCATTGATATTTCTACAAGTTGAGTTGCGGTTTGCAGTAATTTAGGGAGTTGTGTAAACTTAATTTTACGATAACCATCGAAGATAATTAATTGTCCACCTGGACGCAGCACCCGAAAAATTTCTGCCAGTGGTGTTTCTGCTTCAGAGGCGTGACATAAACACTCAAAGGCAAAAACAATATCAAAGGATTGATCTAAAAAGTTTAGGCGATTAAAGTTACCTTCTTGAAAAGATAGATTAGAAAATTTATCGGCTTTGCGACGTGCTATTTTAATATGCGATGGTGTTAAATCAATGCCAGTGAAATGTACTTCTGGATACTGCTGGGCTAAAAAACAGCTATTAAATCCTTTACCACATCCTAATTCTAAAACGGTCTTGGCATCAAGTTTACGAATTTGTTCAGCAACTACTCGTGGTTGAGCATAATAACCATCTGGATCAAATATACCATCAGGGTTTAATGCCATGTGGATAGCATCTTGTCCAGAGTGATAGATTTGATAACCCCACTCGCTTTGGGTGTAGTAAGATATGGTAGCATCTGCATCAAATTCTTTTAAAACAGCCTCACAATCAAAAAGCCCGTCAATTTTGGCGATCGCATCTGCTAAAGTTAGTTGACTAGTCTGTGGAGCATACTCTGGTTTTGATCCCCCAGTCAGTAGTTTAATAATGATATTTTTCAAGAATTTATTTGCTGCCATAAGTATTTGCAAAAATATGATTAAATTACTATAGCAGTCCTATTGCGTAACTGTCAGCATTCAGCTATCAAATAAACATTTCCCTAGTACACAATGGCGTAAGTCAATCAACCATTAAAAATTTGACAAAAGCTTGTGTAATCTGCTTTTTTAATTTTTAATTTTTAATTTTTAATTCCGCACTGCGGTACTAGCCTTTTTTTCATGTTCTCCAGCATGATTCTAGGCGGTTGGAGATTAATTAGGTTGAAAACCACATCTATTTTTTTGTTTTGGTTTATCGGTGTCAAGGTTAATTTACTGCTTAATATTTCTTAATATAACTTTCTTGACTGAATTGACATAGATTAATGTATAATCACAAAAGAGACAAATAAAAGAACTAACCAATAAGCCGAAAAGCTTACTGCATTGGAATTTCGGGGTTATAGCGCAGTTGGTAGCGCACCTCAATGGCATTGAGGGGTTTAAGAAGGTTTAAGAGCTAGAAACCTGATTCTTTGGATTATTTTTATTTAGTTGTCTCTATGTCCTGACATAAATTGACATAGAGATGAGAGAGCTAAAAGTTTTGAGGAATGGTAATTGCTGCCTCCTCAGATGGACTTATCAAGGAAAGCGGTATTCTCTAACATGGGGAAGCTGGAAGGATAAGGTAGAAAAGGCAAGACTAGAGTATTGTGGTAAGTTGATATACCAAGATTGCCTTTTAAATCAATTTGATACCAGCCTTAATAAATATAATTTATGGTTGCAGGGAATCACTTACTCAGGTAATGGTGACTCAAAGCCAGCTGAATCAAACTTCCCTCCTTTGGTTTCCTTACTAGAAGAGCGTCTTGTAGAAGCCTATAACAATGCTGATTTTGCTTTAATAAAGCTGATTAAAGCTTATGGGAAGGAAATTAAGACTAAAGTAGATGCCAAAGCTTTTATGAAATGGCTATCAGATACTAGAGAGCTAAAACCCTCTAGTAGAAAAAGATATCTAGCTATTCTGCAAGCAGTTAGACGAGACATATTTGGGGAACTAGAAATAAAGGTTCCTCAAACTCCAATGGCTAAACCATTTACAAAAGCTGAGGTCACAAGGATACTGGCTTATCTTCAAGATAGTAAACATTACTCCGTCTATCATGACTTTATACTTCTACTTTTCAACACAGGGCTTAGAACTTCTGAAGCTATAGGTTTGCAGTGGAAGAATATTGATCTGACCAAAAAGGAGCTGCACATCTATGAGTCTCTTGGTCGGAGTAAAGGTAGTAGCAATCGGAGAGAACGCAAGACTACTAAAACTGGTAAATATAGGGTTGTACCAATTAACAACAATGTTTATCAAATGTTAATTAAAAGACCTAAAGGAGGTAAGGATGAGTTGGTATTTACTTCTTTAAAAGGTCTACCTATAGATGACCACACCCTAAGTCAAAGATGCTGGAGAAATACTCTCAAAGCTCTAAATATTGAACATAGGGCTTTATATACCACTAGGCACACATTTGTTAGCCACTGTGTTGATAGTGGTCTAACTGTGGCTGAGGTTGCTTCAATTACTGGGCATAATCCTAAAGTGCTCTTAGATCATTATCTGGGTTCTGTGAAGAAACCTCACCTACCGGAATTATGATTTAATATTTCTCTTTTTCTCTAGAACCCTAAATAAGGAAACAGAAAATGGAAGATCCAGTTTTTATAGAAATGGCTGTAGCCATTGAGGCTTGCATAGAGGAGTTATCTTCAACTGTGAGACTTATAAAGCTAGTTGACACTTACCTCAAAGAGACCCCGGAAAGCGCATTAAGGATTGCCTCTGAGAGTCTTAATGATACTTTTACCAGCGTCTACAAAAGGTTAGATTCCCTGCAAATAAGGCTTAGTATACATAGGAGGAACAGATAAGAGTATCTAATTGAAGTAACCTGATGAATCAACCACAAGGTCTGCTCTGCGATCGCTATGTTTACCGGGGTGGTAGTGGCATGAGAACCACTACCTTTAAAACTAATTATTTAAAATTATTCATTAATCTTTTTAAAAGTAAAATCTTTAAACTTAGTAGATTCAGGATGCTGGTGCCTATCCCCTACCTTGAAGTGCTCTGGACCATCTGGCGTATCCAGCATCTCTTTTATCTCTATAGCAGCAATAATCCCTGTGCGGTCACCATCACTTCTGACTTTAATTACTTCTGCAATAAACTTAGTTTCTTTGTTTTCTGATTTATCCTCAATAGGAAACATGGTAATAGGAGTCCATGAAACCTCGACTTGCTCCCCAACTTCGCAAGGTTCGTCTTGTCTTGCCATTAGATTAATCCTTCAGTAGATTTTATAACCATAAGAAGTATACAGGGGCGCGTAGCCCATTTTTACTAACTAGTGGTGAAGGTTATAGCCGCAGCAGAGAAAAAAGAATAGAGAATAGAGACCAAAAAATTGATCGTATGGTGAAGTTTGAGGTCGGGCTAAGTTTCTTGTTTAGACCCAGACGAAAAAAGTTAAACTGCTGTGGTGTAGTTGGGGTAAGGGTTTCAGGCTATATTAATGTACTATCTACAGAACATAAGGTAGGAAGAGAGAGAGTGATAGTTCCGGCTTTCTTCCTGGTTTCCCGCTCGCGGCGAGCTTTGCGAAAAAATAAATTAAATATAATAAGGAAATTAAACGCTACCGCATCCGTTTTATACCCGGTGTGTACTTACTGAGGTTTTACACTGGTCTTGTACTTATCTTATAGAGCTAACTAGAGTTAGTTCATCTCACAGATAATTAGCTCGTGGGTTTGGAAAGCCTTTTCTGTTTATAGAGGGCTGTTGAGTTGACCTAGAGTGGGTTTGATTTATAAGAGGAATGCTAATTTCCCGTGGGACGGTCTAAGCCATGTCTGGTAGGTCTTCTGTTGCCCCAGCCCCTGGGCTGAAGTGGGACGAGATTTATGCCTACAAGTTATGGTTGGGCTGTCCTAGTGCCTTCTCCCTGCCTCCCGGACTCCTAATGCCCAATTCATCATCCTAGCCGTTAAACTCTCTTCCTGGGGCTTATGGAGGCAGTAGAAAAGATGAACTAGCATTCCGGGAAATATTTAAGCTTAACCCCCCCCTACGATCTATGCCTCACAAGGGTTTCAAAGCCGGGAAGCCACTTTTGCATTCCGTCAATTATTTAAGCTCCGGCTCCTTTCAAGTCTTACCCTACATAGGTTTCAAAGCCGTCAAGCGAAAAAAGAAAAGTATCGGTTTCGTACCGCTAAATATTAAGACTTAAACCGCCTCTGAGGCTTACTGCCTGCCTGTCCGTCTATTTGTGCCAGAGGAACATTCCCTCCTTCTAAGACCTGGAGACCCAGACGAAAAAAGTTAAACTGCTGTAACCTTTATCTGGTAATAGTTACAGCACCTTTTATTACTACTCTGTTAGAACATATGGTAGAGAAAGAGATGGATGAAAGAGGGTTTCTGGCTTTCTACCTTTGCCTGGGGAAAACGATTTATTAATAAGAAAAAAAAGAAGAAAGAAAGAAAGAAAGAAAGAAAGAGAAAAGATGCGCCGAGCCACGAAGCGTGACTCACCGAGCGCGAGGGCGCGGCAGCCAGCCTTCAGGACACCCCATGCCTGATTCATCAATCTATGAGTTAAACCTTCTTCCTGGGGTTTGTGGAGGCGGGGCTTGCCCTTTTAAAACAATAGCCCCGGTATTCTTCTACCAGGGCTACTTCTTACTGTGTTGTCTTGGAGTTTATCGTATGCCTTTGGAACATTTCAACCTGAGAAAATCTAGGAGCAACTTCGTGGGGTAGAACTTCGAGCAACTATACTGGCAGTGTCTTGGCAGATCCTCTGACCGTATAGCTCCTAACAGAACTTCCTTGACCAAACTCTTCATTAAAGGATTGTCTTCAGAGATGTAAACGTCACAGCACTCGCAAAGCTCTACTATGCTCAAAGGCTCAAGACCTTGAATCTCAGCTTCTAGACCCCCAACTATCTGAAAGCAGGTGTACATAGCGTGGTCGAGAATATACTCTTCGTGGCTCGAATAGATGTAGCCACCACCAAACTCATTGAGGTTTGGATTCTTACCCTTGAAGTTCTTATAGATGGCTGCTGCTTGTGTGGATAACACGCTCTTCTGCCTAACATCCAGTGCATATCCTTTAGAGACAGCCCATTCAGCAGCGGTGAACCATACTTTTACAGATGGTAAGCTTCGTGTGGCTCTTGCTCCATCCATTAGCGATACTAGACCCGGATTAACAACTGTCTGTTGGGCAACAAAGGACTGATGCTCCTGACCCACTGCAGCCATAGCATCAAACTTGTCTAATCTTGCCATCAGTGCCTTAACCAAATCAGACTCGACAGTGAACTCGGACTTTAGGAGCTGGTTGGCTTTGCGTAACTGGGGTAAAACTTTCTCTAACACCCAATCCCGGAAGCGTTGTGCGTTAGGCAGCTTAGACTTCATCATCAACTCGTAGAGCCCAGGTTCAGATAGGAATAGTGGCTTACTGCCTGGTCTGCCCAAGTCTATCTGGCAGATATACTTATCCGAAACGTTATCTTGTATGGCTTGGGAAGAATTGACGTAACCTAATGCCGTTGCTACTTGGTTAGCGTTAAACCAAGGTTCCCCTTCAATGTTGATTGCTTCAACTGTGGTGCTATCGAAGTCAAAAATTGCTATACTGGTCATGTGGCTTATATTTCCTTTTGAGCTACTGCCCTTGGATGCTTGTACATCTCGAAGGGCTTTTTGTTTGTCTATACCACAATTATAGCACGATTAAAGGCTCAAGTGTATACACCATAAGGATTTGAGCTAATTATTTGGTCTACCTAAATCCGTCTGCCAGCCGGGTTTGACTGATAGGGCTTCCTTCCTTGAGGGGGGGCTGATAAAATAGCACGAGAGGTACTTTATTGAAACAGTAATTTTCTTGTAATACTTGCGTTGGAATGAGGGCAGAGCTACATTACAAGTAGGCACACGGCTTCCAGATATCTTCGTATAAGTAATTATCTATGGTAATTGACTTAACTATAAGAAATTAATATGATTAAACACACCACAAGCGACCACTATCACAGTATACTGGGTGTATAGACCTAATTAGGAACAACCACAGATGCCTGAAGAATCAAAACCCAAAAGAGCCAGACCAAACCCTAACCTAGCTTTCGTCTTAGAACCAGCTATTCGTGCAAGACTCGACAAACTAGCCGCTGACGAAGACCGCTCAGTAAGCTACATTGCCAGACGCGCTCTGGTTGAACACCTAGAAAAACTCGGTTACTAATATAAGGAAACAAGATTATGACAGTTCAAAAAATATCATCGACCATCTTTTCAATAAAAGAATTGCAGGCAGTCAGTGAGCAGCAGGCAGCCATAGACAGAGAAGCTAGAAGAGCTGTTCTTCGAGCTTGGATGGCACAGACTGACTTTACAGACATTTCCGGGGAGAGCAACCCTCACAAGTGCCGTCTGCCTATCCGGTATGGTCATCCTGACTTTTCCTACTTCCCCCCTGTACCAGCGCCTAAAGCAATAACCAGTGCATACGAGCCTTCGGGCTCTGTACCATCCAAAGCAAAAGAGCTCCCTGCCAGTAACAGGAAAGCTCCTTTAGATTTATTAAAACTAGAATTACTTCTGGGAGAAGCAGAAAGACTGATAGAAGAAGTGAGACTACTAATCTCTCCTACTTCCAGTATACCACAGAAACCATTCGGAATCCAAGAAGAAATTCCTCTAGAAGCTGCTCCCAGCACAGAGTTCGA
>NZ_VIKZ01000078.1:0-15297 GCF_009711985.1 Dolichospermum sp. UHCC 0260
GGTAAAGCTCCAAATGATGATATGGAAACTTTATGTAAATTTGTTACTGAATTGGTGGCAATAGCTAACAAAATATCTTTAAGGTAAAAATCATGAGAGTTAAAACTATTCAAGGATTCAACGAATCAGTACCTTGTGAAATTTTCGTTATGTATCACAAAGATTCACTTGGAGACGTAGGTTATTGGTACTGCATTAAAGGGACAAGAAATATAAAATTGACTCTTGATGAAATTAAGGAAGGTGTTGAATGTGCAAGTATCGTCAATGTTGAGAAAACTAGCAAAAATATAGCTAGTTATACAGTTGATAGAGACGTGAACACAGCAATGGAATTTGAGGAATGGATACTAATACCTTGGCATGGATGTTAGTAATTGATATTTTATCATGCTACCGCTTAATTATTTTGGTTTTCTGAGGTTAAAAACATTGAGGAAAATGTTGGAGTTAGTTGAAAAAGCTAAAAACGCCATGTAATTTAGTGGTTTTAATGTTGTCACTCAATGAATTTGGTGTTTTTCTGGGGTAAAATAATGAAAGGTGTTTCTAGTTTTTACATGACTCAATTGTAGAAAATTACCACAGCAATGAAAGAGGCAGAAATCCCATATAAAACAGAGGAATTTATGACAGTTGGGAACACCACAGCCTTCAATTTATTTGTGGACTTGGAGAACCTGAAAATAGCCAGGGAATTATGTATGCAAGTTGAACTGTATCGTCAATATTAATTTTATCGGCACTGTTGATGTTGAGTCAATGGTGCTTTTTTTTAATAACCCAGGGACAAAAAAATGAGCAAAGATTCTAATATTGAATGGACTGGTAATACATGGCCAATAGTAACGGGGTGTGATCCAGATTCGGACGGCTGCGCGAATTGTTATGCAGTGTTGGAAAGTTGGATTCATTCACATCATCCGAACCCCAAAATCTCTGATGTTTTTGCAGGAACAGTTAGGAAATCAATCAATGGTAAACTCCAATGGACAGGACAAATTAACCTGCAACCCCAACGCTTAAAATAGATTTTGGAATGGGGAAACTGGGAAAACCCCGAACTCGTATTTGTTGCTAATTTGGGGGATTTATTTCATAAAGATGTTCCCTTCGATTTCATAGATGAAGCTGTGGCATACATGATCATCGCCCGGTGGAACATTTACCAAATTCTCACCAAACGCCCGGAAATTATGCACCAGTATTTCACCAGTCCTGACCGTCTCCAAAAGATTCAATCTGCATTGGTGAAAGCTAAATCCGAAATACTAGAAACCAAGCTAACAAAACGGGTACGCAAATTGGTTGAGGAAAGTTGCAGATTCTTAGAGGAAACGGAACTCAAGTTACCATTTGATCATCTGTGGTTGGGGTATTCAGTATGCACACAGAAAGACGCTAAAGATATTTATTATCTGCTTAAAACCCCTGCGAAGATTCGGTTCTTGAGTTGTGAACCATTACTCGAAGACATTGATTTGTCAGAGTATTTAAGCGAGTTTATTGGTGCGGGTATCTGTGATGGCTGCGGTGAACAACGGGATATTCTCTATGCTGTTGACGCTGCACCCGTAGCTGGATTAGCAATTTGTAATCAGTGTAAACCTCAATTAAGTTGGGTAATTATTGGTGGGGAGTCTGGACACAATGCTAGACAAACTCATATTGAATTTATGCGATCGCTCACCCACCAATGTCAAAAAGTCCAAGTACGAGTATTTATCAAACAACTCGGAGCAAAACCCATGTTAAATAATGCACCCTACAAAATCAGTGATAAAAAGGGTGGGATTTTAACGGAGTTCCCAGCAGATTTACAGTTACGTCAATTTCCTTAACATCATAGACTCAGGGTTATTCCTGGGTCTTTTTCTAATACTATCGCTGACTGGTAGCGGTGAATTATCAATTGAAATATTTAATCATGAAAACCATTGTTTTAGACCCCAACAAAATGAACAGAAATCACAGTCTTAAAATATTCGAGAAAATCAATAAAAAACTGCTTAAACAAATCCGTGCTGAAAAGAATTATCAAACCCCCAAAGGTTATATTTCCTGGGATGAATTAAGTGGTATTGTCGGGGTGGGATTATCAACCTGCGATGTCGAATTTGCTAATGCTGACTTTTCGGCGTTTATTCATAGTCATCGAATGTCATTATGGTTTGTTCAGGATGCCCCCCTTTATTGCATTACCCCAGAGTTATTTCATGCTTTTGATAATACTGATGTACTAAATAAACAAGGGGTATTAACAGGTTGGCAACCATCATTACCGACGTTTTTGGTGGCGTTGCCCAAAGTATTAAAATCACCCAGTGGGGATATAGATTATTTGGTGGTTCATTGTACAAATAACCAACATCCAGAATGGGGAACAGGGAAGTGGAGAGATATTCAAATCCCAGATATTCAGACTGGAAACTTGCACTTTGATTGGTCCACAACCAGCAGCAAAGAAACTGTGTGGATGTCTAGTTGTCAGGTTACAGATAACGGTGATTTGAGTTACAACGATGACAATAATCTTGGTAGGAATACCATTGACGAAGCTGACAGGGAATTTTTAGACAGGGTAAGAAATCTTGTGCTTAATATTCTGTTGTCTTTGGAGTATTCCCCAAGTCTAAATACCGAAGTTTCCGATAGTGAAATTATTGCCAAATCCCAGGGTTTCGGTGTGATTAAGAACCCCAATATTCGTCGGGCTAGATGGTTAGGTAAGGGTTATCAAAGTAAATCTGAGGGTAGCGGTGGTACTCATTCATCACCCCATACTCACTGGCGACGGGGACATTGGCGGGTTTTAGAACCATCTGGTGACAATAAATGGAAACAATCAAAACGGATTTGGATTGAACCTGTTTTAGTTAATGCGTAATAGTTATGGGGTTATTTCCAGACCCCAATTTTATTTTGTTTGGCAATGGTTTTGGCAGTTTCCAGGTTTCCAGGGAACTTTGATTGGGGCAATTATCCTGTTTTAGTTTAGCCAGTCCTTGCACTAATAATTCCTCTAATACTGTGTAAGTTTCGCTATTGGGGGGATTTTTACCAGATATTAATATGAGAACGATGCCCAACACCCCCAATAAACCGAGTCCCCAAATAAGTTGTTTGTTTATGTTATAATGTTAGAAAAAGATGATGATTGTACCAAATCAAAGAATCAAACCCACCCTGAAATTTATTGCTGATGGGGATACCCTCAAACTCAATTATGAAGGACAAGATTTTCATGGTCGTGCCAGGTGGATTGATGCCCCAGAAATGCAGAAACCCGGACAATATAGTGATAACCCCCAAATATTAAAACATTGGGAATGGGCAATAAAATCTAAAGAGTTTCTTGGAAGTTTAATCACTAGAAAACCCTTGATAATTATTCCCTACGAACTTGATCAATATAATCGGTGGTTATGTGATTGGTATGTTGGCACAGTTTCAGCATCAACTAATATTCAATTACAAATGTGTTTGGCGGGAATGTGTGCTTATTATTTACCATTTCAATATTACAGTTTTCCGACGACAAGAGAATTAAGTTTGTACACAGGAATCATTAAAAACTGTGCAAAAGCTTATAAATTAAAGTCTGGGTTTTGGAAAGAGGATAAATTCATGTTACCCCACGAAATCAAAAGCTTAAAACTATAATTACTGTTTTCTTTCAATGGGTATGAAGTGTTCTAAGTTCAATAATCTCACACCCAAATCTATAACAAAGATTCCTGTCATTTGGAGGATAATAAACACTATTAGCCAAGATTTTAACCCACCAGGGATGCTAGTAATAATCTCCATAATTTTAGATAAATCATTGATTTTATTTCTGCTTTCTGCAAGTTGTTCCCAGTTCTCATCATCGTTTTGTTGATAAACCTCTAATGCTTTGACTCTGCTCATCAATGAAGAATCTTCCCATAAAAGCATTTTTTCGACTTGTTGCAGTTTGGCAGAATTTTCCCTAACTTGAACTTCTAATCTAATTAATGTTTCAATTGATTGTCGGTCAACAATGGGATTTTCAGTTAAAGATTTAACAAGAAATTCTAACTCATCAAGAGACTGTTTTCCAGCCCCTGATTTGATAGCTTCGGGAATAGCCCTTAATAATATTCCATTTCTCTCATTAGATGCTTTAAGTTTTTCCTCTAGGTGTTTTCTTTCAGTAATATCAATAGCTTGATTGACAATAAAAAACTCGTGTCGTTTAGACGAAATAGCTAAACAAGTACCTTCAAAATAATACTCCCAAGTTATTTCAGTTCCTACTGGGGAGTCAAGTAATTGCTGCATTTGCACACTTTGCTTTTTGCAACTTCCACCAGCCAGCATTCCCTTAATATTCTCTTTCTCTAGGTTAAACAAAGCAGATAGTTTGTTATTAACCGTAAGATACGTCAGATTTAAGTCAACAATTGAAATAAACCCCGGCATGGCTTCTATAAATTCAATTTGATATGCCTCTTGTTCTGGATTCATAATTTTAATTGAAAAACTTAATTTCTATTTTATTCCTAATATTTAAAATTGTCCTAAATTTGGGTATAAATTTGATTTTGAATATGTTATCAAAACCAGTGATTACACACCATGAAAATAAATATTAATTTGTGAAAGTTAAAATATAATCAATCCACAAACGTACAAACCGGAACTCTTGACCGCTAAATAACCCCCGGTCACTCAGTTTTAAGTCTGGTACAGTTGACGGAAATCGTTTACCGTCAGTTTTGCCCCGGCGGTTTCAAACTCGATGGCAGGGACACAAGCAGGAAAACCAAAAGCTATTTTAAAGGGAGTTTGCAGAGCATTATTCACCATGAACCGGATACCCTCTAAACCCAACATATTGGCGATTTCGTGGGGGTCAGAGACAGAGGCCACCGTACCATGCACCGTCGCTAATCGGGCAAATTCACTAGGCACAAGCATCGAGCTTTCGATATGAACATGAGCATCAACAAAACCGGGAAGGATATATTCTGAGTATTGCCCCTGGTCTTGGACTATATTTTGAATGTGTCCATCCTGAATGTAGATAGTACCCGGAAAAATGCGACGGTGGAGAACATTTACTATATTGCCGGCAAGTGTCAAATTATTCATAATTTTACTGGTAAATCATAACCGTAGATAGACTTTTAGTTACAGAATAATGCTTTAATAGAGATAGGATTTTGCTGATGAATAAACCCTGATTTTCCCTGACTCTCAAGTATTACCATAAACTGTAGAACCAAGAATTTAAAGAAAATTGTGACTAAAATTATTGCTATTTTCAATCAAGCCGGTGGGGTGATGAAAACCAGTCTGACGATGAATTTGGGTTATCATCTCTCCCGCAAACACAAAGTTTTACTGGTGGATACTGACCCCCAGGCATCCCTGACAACTTTTATGGGACTTGAACCCCATGAACTTGAAGAAATCGTTGCTGACTCACTACTCACACCAGAGACTAAATTACCAATTCACCACAATTTACACGGTATGGATTTAGCCCCGGCTAATATTACCCTCAGTGCGGTAGAATTACAACTCTCTGCGGTTATGGCCAGGGAACTACGACTCAAACAAGCTTTAGAACCCATTTTAAATAACTACGATTTCATTTTGATTGACTGTCCTCCCTCTTTAGGTATCCTCAGTATTCTCGGACTCTGTGCTGCTACTCATGTCTTAGTACCAGTCCAGACTCATTACAAAGCATTCAAGGGAACGGAGTTATTGTTGGATAGCATCAAACAGGTGAAGAAACATATCAATCCGAAATTAGCGATCGCCGGATTTGTGCCAACGTTGTATGTGAATGCCAACCAAGACAAAGTGATTTTGGAGGCTTTGGAACAGCAGTTATCACCACTAGCCAAAGTTTATCCGAAGATACCCCGTGCCACAGCCTTTGCGGATGCGGTGATGAATAGTCAACCATTGGCTGTGTATGACCCCAAACATCCAGCGATCGCAGTGTTGAAAAAGATAGCATTGGGGATGGAGAAACTGTAATGGTCAAGAAACCTTTAGAACTCCCAAAAATGCGTGGTGTGGAAGATTTGTTGAGTATGGATGTGGAATCAGAATCACCAACTGCCACCGTTAATATTGATAAAATTCGTTTACCTGCTCAACAACCCCGACGGTATTTTGACCCTGAGAAACTCAGTCAACTGGTGCAGTCAGTTAAAGAACACGGGATTTTACAACCTTTGTTGGTGCGTGCTGTTAATGGTGAATTTGAGTTAGTCGCTGGTGAACGCCGACTCCGGGCGGCCAAAGAAGCGGGGTTAACGGAAGTGCCGATTATCACCAAGGAATTATCTGATATTCAAACCCTGCAAATTGCTTTATTGGAAAACCTGCAACGGGAAGATTTAAACCCAGTTGAAGAAACCGAGGGGATTTTAGAATTATTAAGTATTGAACTTGATGTAAATTCTGGTGAGGTGATATCAATTCTCAATCAAGCAGCCAACGCTAAAAAACGGGGTTTAGACCTGACGGAAAACGTTTCCCGTCAACTGGAAATTGTGGGATTGGTGTTACAGGGTGTGGGGAGATTCACTGCTGAAAGTTTTCGGACCAGTCGTTTACCATTATTGAATTTACCCGATGATGTATTGGAAATATTGCGGCAGGGGAAAATAGAATACACCAAAGCCAGAGCGATCGCTAAACTCAAAGATGAGGGTGAACGTAGGGAACTACTGGATAAAGTTCTTAATGAAAATCTATCTTTAAGTGAGATTAAGCAGTTAGTAAAGGAATTAACCCCAGGGAAAATCACAGCCAAAGAAACATTGAATGCTAAATATTCCGAGATTGGTAAACGGTTGAAGAATGCTCAGGTGTGGGAAGATGCTAAAAAAACCAAAAAGCTAGAGAAATTGTTGAGTGATTTAGAACAATTGTTGGAATAGAAACCCAGAAATAATCAAAACAGGAGATGCACTATGGCGAGAAAGTCTAAGGATTTTAAAGATTTGATGAAACAAAAACAGAGTTCCCAAGATAAGCAGAAAAACCTGGAAGCACTTAGAAAGAAGATGGTAGAGGGGGGATTTGGGGAATTGGCTGCAAATATACCGATAGAACCCAAGGGCGCTCCAAAAATGTCAGAAATTCTCCAACAGTTCGTTGCTCCGTACTTAGATAATGTACACACATCAAAACGACGTAAATCATTATTTAGTTTGGCTGTGGTAGCCTGGAATGCGGCGGTGATGCCTGAATCTCAACAAAAAACAACACTTGATACTTTCTTGGAACAACAGTTATCAAATCAGGATGCAGAAACTCAACAGGCGATTACACAAATGATTGATGAACTAATTGCTAGGAAACATCAGCATTTCTCTGATAATAAATATTTTATTCTGGACTTTCAAATTACAGAAACAGGACAAAGATATGATATCTCTGTGGCTTCAACTTTGTGGGAAAATCCTCAATGAATTATGACTGTAGCACCTATGTCACACAATTTTCTTAGAAAAGAGTAGATTTGTTTGTGTTTGCCGCGAAGAAAAGCAATTAATTGTCATTCCCAGTCTTGTTTAGATTCGCTAAATGTTCTAGGTGTCTTGTTTAAATTCAAATCACCCGCCATTAAATCAATACCATCAATAATTTTACTGGGTTCGGCAATTCTCAAAGCCGTAAAACATTTGTCTCGATAATTGGGGTGATTTTGGAAAAAGGCGATCGCTTTTTTTAAAGGTTCAATTACAGGATAAGCTAATTCTGCCTTCTCAATAGCTGCTTGAGGAATAGGAGAATTGAGCCTTTGCATCGCCAAATCAATTAAATCTCTCGACTCTACAGAGGAATCATTCCATCTGTCAGAATTAGCTAAAAGTTTTTCCGCAAAACTGTCAATTTGATTTAAGCATGGGACAGGCGACCAACTGGGATAATCTGCCTCTCCCAATTCAATCCGTCCTTCCATAATTATCTCAAATTTAATCAGAGTTTCATCAACTACAATGGCAAATCTTACTCCGTACTGGTCAGCTTTAATTTCTCCGGGTAGGTTGAGATTATTTTGAGTATTAAAAAGGGCATTATATTGATTTTCAGCTATTTTTTGTCGTAGTAATCGGTAGCCAGTACCAGTGGAACAGAGAAAATCTATATCCTTGCTTAATCTATATTCCCCATGATTTAAACTAACCAGAGTCCCACCGCCAAAATACGCGCCACACTCTAATAAAAAATTAGCATTTAATTGATTAAGAACAATTAAAATTTTTTGATGAAATTCCCTCTCAAACATTTTCGCTCCTAACCATGAATGATAATATTGAGCTAATTGTTGCACAAATAAGGCTTCTATTTGGCTCAAGTCGCCTAAAACTCCCCGGTAATGCCACCCTCGTTCATATATTCTCAGCATTTCTAAAGGAGTCAGATTTTCTATATCTTCTCTTTGCCAACATAATTTTTCTAAAAACGGTAATTTCTCTGGAGTTTTAATTTGAGGTTTAATTAACATTGGGGGTATACTGGAGTTTAGTATTTTGAATCAGGGAATAGGAAGAAAATTGAAGCAGGAGTCAGGTTTCGCATTGATAAATAATTATTATAATTGTCAATTAAAGCAATATTGTAATTATATCCCATATATCTATTTATCAGAAACATTAATAAAATCCTAATAATAGGAAAGGATAGTAATTTATTGGTACATTTATCAACAAAAATGTTATTATATAATAATAGTGAAATACTGATATTAAGATTCAATAGCTATCATGGTATATCCAAAACATTGGAAACAATTAGCTAAATCCATCAAGGAAAAATCAGGTTGGCGTTGTCAAAAATGCGATCGCTCATTACCCCCCGATAAAAACCCCCAACGTCGTACCCACCTACAAGTTCATCATTGGAATAGAAACCCATCAGACAATAGACCCGAAAATCTAGTAGCTTTATGTCCAAAATGTCATCTTAGTTATCATCGCGGTGGTAAGGGTAATGTTTCTGTGGGGCAGTTGTCGTTGTTTGATTTGTCGGGGTTTGAGAATCGTTGAGTTTTCTTGGGGGAAAAATCGTCCTCCATTACCAACTGGTGGTGTCATGATATCGGATAATGCTTGAGGAATGGTTTCTTTAGATTCTGGGGGGTATTCTGTATAGTTAAAGTTTGCCTATTGTTGATCTAGAGTGTGGGTTTTTAGTTGTTTGATGGCGTGAGTTAGAAAAAATTCGTTTTCACCACAGTATAAGTATGTTGGCATAGTAGTACGGCAATTGTATTGTCGTACATGAGCGTTAGCTTTAGACCCACTATTGAAATTTTATTCCACGAAAAGCTGAATCCAAACAGCAACAATTGTACTTAACAGTTAGGAGAATATGTAATGGCAACACGGCTTTGGAAGTTCCTGAACACAGATATTCATGAGTTTTTTACAGCAGAAACGGTAAAGACAGGAGCGGAATCTGCCAAGGCTGTATTGGAATTGGCGAAGACGCTCAAGGAACAAGGGCAAAGTGCTAAGAGTTCGCAGTTAGCGCCTCTGGTTGGGCAAATCTCTTCACTACTGGATGTGTTGAATTCACCACTTGCCCAAGTTGTCGGTTCAGCCCTCCCTTTCGTACCCATTGCCACGAGCCTGTTAAAAATTTACACCGACTCGACTAAGGCAGAGCCAACATTAGAAAAATCAATTGCTCTGATTACTCAGGAGGCTTACCTAAAAAGCTTTATGGCAATGGTGAAGTTGCCGGAAAATCATGCTCTCTTGGAAAAGATTGGTAATGCACCCACCTCGGAAGCAGTCGAGCAAAAAATCAAAAAATTGGGCAATCTGGAACTGGATGATACAGAAGCAAATAAGGCGTTCGCCTGTTTCCACAATTCCAAACTGGCAGAGGAATTTAATGCTGTGCTGAGTGCCAAACTCACAGCAGCAGGGCTTGGGGAAACAGAGGCCACCGTTTTGAGCGATCGCGTTGCTTGGAACACTCATCAGTACATCCATCAAGCAATATTAGATGCAGGTGAATATGTCAAGCCACTAGCAGAACTACTTCGCAATGGTGGTTGGAAAGAACAGGAAAAATACCAGAGTATTGCGAAATATCTAGAAACACAGATTCAGCCAAAACCATTAGAGCCAGTCTTTGACGAACAATTTGCTTTTGCGGATATCTACGTGCCATTGCAAGCCAAACGGATTCAGCCGGGTGCTGACCAAGAGCCTGTGGGTTTGGAGCAGTGGGCGAAGGACTTGCTGCATGATGACAAAAAAAGTGATCACGTCCTGTTCATCCAAGGTAGTCCCGGACGGGGAAAAAGTGTGTTTTGTCGGATGTTTGCTGATTGGGTGCGGCAACACGAACATCCCCGTTGGACACCAATTCTGATTCGCTTGCGAGATATCAGAACAGTGGAGAAAGACTTTGAGCAGACATTGCGCCAGGTAATTGGCTACGACTTTGCCAAGAATGACGATGGTTGGCTGACCGATTCTAATATCCGCTTTTTATTTATACTAGATGGCTTCGATGAGTTGTTGATGCAAGGCAGAAGCAGTGGCGGACTAGAGGAATTTTTAAAGCAAGTCGGGCTGTTTCAAGAAAACTGTGCTAAAAACCCCGAAAAAGGACATCGGGTATTGATTACAGGACGAACTCTCTCCCTAGAAGGGATCGACCGATTTATGCCGCACAATTTGGAGCGGGTGGAAATTCTGCCCCTAGATCATGCACTCCAACAGCGGTGGTTGAGCAAGTGGGGACATTTAATGGGGACAGACAAGACCCTGGCATTTCAACAGTTTTTACAAGATAGTCGCTGTCCTGAACGAATTCGAGGTACAAACAAGGAAATTGGGTTAGCCCAAGAACCACTTTTACTTTACCTATTGGCAGCAATGTATCGGGATGGTGAATTAACCATTGAAATGTTTGCAGATACTAGTGTCATTGGAGCAAAAATTCTCATCTATGAAAAGGCACTGGATTGGGTACTAACCAAACAGCGTCCTGAATGGTTGAACCAAGAACTCACCGAGTTAAAAATCGATGACTTACGAGGCATCCTCGCAGAAGCTGCTGTGTGCGTTGTGCAATCAGGCGGTGAATGTACAGCACTCTCGATGATTGAAACCAGACTCAATGATCATGATAGTGCGAAGCATCTGCTCAAGGAAGCAAAGCAACGTCTACAGGAAAACCCCATAAGAAATGCGCTGGCAGTATTCTATCTACAACCCAGCCATAAAACTCAGGGTGCAGTAGAGTTTGCTCATAAGAGTTTTGCAGAGTTTTTGTATGCCAAACGGTTGCAGGAATTCTTAGAAGATTGGTCAAAGCCTGGGGATAGACGTAGAAATCGTTACTATATCGATGACGAAACGATGGAGCGCCAGATTTACAATTTGTTTTGGTATGGAGGACTAACGCCTGAGATTGTGGAATATTTGATGGAGTTGCTCAGAAATAGTTTAAAGTTTGATCCTGTGCGTTTGTTTGAGCGTTTGGAGAGGTTCTATTTGCAATGGAGTGATGGAGAATTTATTGATGCACCATCCGACAACTTACCCTTAAACACTTACCAGGAGCTTAAACAGCAAAATATTACTTCAGGAACACGGCAAGTCGATATCTATGCAGGGCTAAATGTGATGATTTTGCTGCTAGAACTGCATCGTTATGCCCAATTTCAAAATCAGCTACAAGATAAAATTACCTTTCATCCCTGTGGACAGACAAACACACAAGACTTTGAGAAGGAGCGATTGCTTCGCATTATTGCTTATAGTAATTCCACATCTAGTGATACATTTCGACGTGTAGTTGGAAGATTTCTCTGTAGCGTCAATCTTTCTCATGCTCGCTTTTTTGGTGCTTACTTACCTCAAACTAATTTCCAGAATGCAAACCTCAGCTATGCAGATATAACTAGGGTTGGTTTTGCTGTGGTGAACTTGAAGGGCGTTAACTTCACTGGAGCGAATCTCAGCCGTACCAATCTCAGTCAGGCTAACCTAGAAAATGCCAACTTCAGCCGGGCTAATCTGAGTGGCGCAAACTTTTTTGGCGCTAACCTCAAAAATATTTCCTGGGACAAGCAAACAAAGTGGGAGAATGCTCAACGTTTAGAAACAGCAGTGAATGTTCCAGAAGCATTGCAGCAACAGTTAGATTTGGTGCTGAGTCCTTCTACAGAAATTTTACCGCTTGAAGATTTAGATTGAGGAAATTATGATTGTAATTCTAATGGGAGTTGCGGGATCAGGCAAAACCACGATTGGTCAAGCACTTGCAGCCGCAACGGGATGGGAGTTTAGTGATGCAGACTGGTTTCACTCAGCAGCCGCAAAGGAAAAGATGAACAGGGGCGAACCACTGACTGATACAGATCGCGCACCCTGGTTACAGACGATGCGAGAAGCCATCGCCCAATGGTTACAAGCAGACAAAAATGCCATCCTTGCCTGTTCTGCGCTCAAAGTTAGCTATCGCCAGATTCTCTGTTACGATGATCCACGGGTAAAGTTAGTTTACCTCCAAGGTAGTTATGGGTTGATTGAGCAGAGATTACGCGATCGCATCGGTCATTTTATGAAAGCCGATCTTTTACAAAGCCAGTTTGAGACTCTGGAAGAACCAACCGCCGCAGAAGCTATATATATAGATATATCGCAAAATTTAGAGGCAATCATTCAGGAGATAAAAGATTACCTGTAGCTGCCTGTCCACGGTAATTGGCTCTTGCTGAGTTGCGTTTTGTTGTCAGTTAACAGCCTATTCGGTAGTAAACCGAGATCCTTGTAAAAACCTGCAAGATGGTCTAGAAACTATTGCTGTGTCTAGGTTTCAGCCTTAGCGTACATTTCTCCCGGTTTGGCAGGGTAGCAACTGAAAACCTTTATTGGTAATACTTTCAGGTTATCTTGCCCCTGGTGACAGCAACGCTAAACTTGGTGGGAAAACCACTACTAAATTTTCTTAGAGGAAAAGAAAATAAGGAAAACACTGGCACATTTTCTTAGAGGAAACCTGTAGGCTAGGAAAAACCTGACAAAATTGTTAAATTAGTTGTGAGAATATAGGTAGGAAGAACACCAAAAACAATTGTTTAAGGATATTAAAGTCGCAATCCATTCAGGAAAGCTGGTTGCCATTACGGGAATTATCGGATGTGGCAAGACGACGACTTTACGACGTTTGTTTGAAGTTTTGGAGAAAGAAGGCAAGATTTTAGTCTCGAAATCGCTTTCTGTTGATAAAAACCGAGCGACGCTGCCAACACTGATTGCTGCCTTATTTTACGATTTATCAACAGATAAGGAAATTAAAATTCCTGCACTTGGGGAAAAACGAGAACGGGAACTGCGTGACCTGATTAGAAAAGGTAAAAAGCCTGTGGCGTTGTTTGTGGATGAGGCTCACGACTTACATTACAGTACGCTCACAGGACTCAAACGTTTAATTGAGGTAGTTGAAGACGGTGGTGGTACGCTCTCAGTAGTGTTAGCTGGTCATCCGAAGCTGAAAAATGATTTGCGCCGTCCAACTATGGAAGAAATTGGCTATCGGGCAACTGTCTTTTCCTTGGAGGGTATTGTTGGTAGCCAAAAAGAATATATTGAATGGTTGGTATCTAAATGTACTACTGAAGATACCCAAATAAGTGACATATTAGAGCCGGATGCCATTGACTTACTTGCCACGCGGTTGAGGACACCATTGCAAATTGAGCAACATTTGACACTAGCTTTCGAGGCTGCATACCTTTTTGGAGAAAAAACAGTTACCATAGCGATTATTGAGTCGATTTTATCTAAGCAAATTGACGATTTGGAACCCACCTTAACCCGACATGGCTACGATGTCAGAGGCTTGGCGGAACAGTTCAATGCCAAACCGGCGGAAATTAAATTGCTGTTTCGCGGACAACTTGACCCAGCGCGCTCTCGTGAATTACATGAGCAAATGCTGGCGGCGGGACTGCCACTTTGAGCGGATTGAAACTGCGATAAAAATGTCAGTATTTATAGTTGCAAATAATCCTGGTTGAAACGGATGATTGCAGGTTGGTTGCAGATAATCCTGGTTCAGTTGCAATTAATTCTGGCTGAAGTGTATTTATAGTTGCATTTAATCCTGGTTTGAAAATCCCTTGATTGCAGGTTTTGGCATTTATAATTGCAGGTCGCTACAACTAATCCTCGTTGCAATTCTTTGGGTAATGTCATCATTTTATCAATTATCTTAAAAAGGGTAACAATTTTTTCTTTTGTTAAGCCTCGCTCGTAAAGTCCCCTAATTAATGTCCATTTCCATTGTTCCCGTTCTGATAAATTCCCCGTGGTGGCTTTGGTTTTTAAATGTGCCATTACTATGATAGCAAAGGGATTGTCACTCGATTCTAATTCCTGCCAACGGGATTCATAGTCCAGGAGTTTAGCAATGGGAAATTTCAAACTTAATTCACAATCTAACATTGCTTGTTCATAACTGTTAGGTCGCCAAGTGGAACTTGTATCACCTAAAATTGCCAAACCCACCACAAATTTATGATAAAGGTCAAAGGCTCGGTAATTATAAATGTACATTCGTTCCTGGAAGTCAACATCATATTGGCTTTGAATTTCAATATGAATTAAAATCCATACTTGTGTTTTATCCAATAACCAAACTTTGTACAGTTTATCTGCTATGCGTTTTTCACTTTTTGATGAAGCTGTAATTTGCTGTAGTTCTTTATCTAGTGATTCCGGTGGTTTTGTCCAATCAATTGCTTTATAAGCCACAGGAAAGAAGAAGGATAAAAAACTATCAAAATATTCGTTTAATGCTTCTTTCCAAGATTCATCGTAATTCGCCGTGATTTCATTTTTGTTCATAAAATGCTATAATAGAAATTGTTATTACAACTTCGGTTTCTTTACTTTAATTTGTTGATATCTACCTAATATTCTAGCCTAAAATAGTTACTTTTTTATCAATACTCTATATTTTAACTAAAGTAAAAACCTATTTTTAAATACGGAGAAGTTTTGATTAATTTAGATACTAAAACGGCAATGTTTACGAAAATTGATTCAGTTACCATTATTAATCATGTTACTTTATTGGTATTCTACACAGAAGCCCATTGTTGGCAGTTCCGGTTAATTAGTGCTGGTGGTGAGGTATTTGGGGAACGCAAGCTTTATTACAGTCCAGAAGCCGCAGAAAAAGCCGGCAGAGAATGGATTGATCTAGATAGTTGATTTTTTCTTAGGGGATGTAAAGAGAATTGATTGCAGCAAGGTATTGTTTAACCCA
>NZ_VIKZ01000079.1:0-3456 GCF_009711985.1 Dolichospermum sp. UHCC 0260
TCAGTCTATACATTCAAAACTTTTCAAACACCCTCTAATATATCCAAAGTTCTCTCCTGTCAATGTGGTTACAAAACTATATATTTAAATTGTGAATACTTACTATTTGAAATGTTTACAAAATTAAAGTTTCATATATAGAATATTCAGGGTACAATCTAATTAATTGCTCAAAAATCAATTAAATGATATTTATATTACCAACAACAATCATTTGGTTAAATTGTACGTAATTTTTTGAAATAAATTTTCTCACTCCAAACCCTTGCTATCCATATCTATCAAATTTATTAACTAATGATTTGTAGATTTTAATCGGTATGACATTAGTTACAGTATCATCTACTAATCAGATTAACCAATGGACGCATTCAATCACAGATTTCACCGAAAATTGATTAATTTACCTAATTTACATCAAATTATTCATTATTCTCCCTTAACTATTAGTCCTGATAGTTGTGTGATGGATGCTATTAACTTGATGAATCAACAACAAGATCATAAAGTTACAGTTAATAACCCGATCTATCAAGTAACCGACTATGTTTTAGTAGTAGAGGGAAAGCAATTACAAGGAATATTTACTATTAAAGATGTATTGAGGGTAATTACCTTAAATACCGACCTATCAGCGGTAAAAATGGCGGACGTGATGACTCAGCCGCTAATTACTCTCAAATATTCAGCATCTGAGCATATTTTGACAGTGTTTGCACTTTTACAGCAGCATTCTATTCAGTATTTACCAATAGTAGATGATCAAGACAACTTAATCGGTATTGTCACTGAAGCAAACTTGCTGCAAGCCTTAAATATAGAAAAAATGATTGGTGTGGTTGAGGCATTGCAGGAAAATTTGCTAGATTTGAAGACAGAACACATACCAATTAATGAACAACTGGAAGTAATCCGTAAGCAAACTCATAATCATTTACAAGCATGGGCAAAAAAACAAGTTGACGAGAATTTACAAATTAATCGAGAACTGCAAGAAACTTTAGAAGAACTGCAAATTGCCGAAGAAGAACTACGTCAACAAAATGAACAACTAATCTATTCTCGGCAAATTACTGAAGCAGAACGACTGCGTTATCAAAATTTATTTGAATTTGCACCTAATGGTTATTTAGTAACTGATGCTTTAGGGATAATTCAGCAAGCTAATCATGGGGCAACATCCTTACTATCTGTCCGTCAAGATCATCTTGTTGGCAAACCATTAGTAGTTTTTATTGCTGAAGAAGATCGTTCTCAATTTGTATCCCGGTTAAAAAAATTGCATGAATTACAGGAATGGGAAATGAATTTCCAGTCCCGTAAAGGTTTACTCTTTTCTGCTAGTGTGAGAGTAAATTCTATGGTTGATAATGAGGGTAAACGGACTGGTTGTTTATGGTCAATATCGGATATTAGCGACAGGAGAAAATTAGAAGCAGCACTCCGTCAAGATAGCGATGTCTTGGAAGTTCGGGTAAAAGAACGCACGGCAGAATTAGTGATTGCCAATAAGCGATTGCAAGAAGAAATCATTGAACGGCAACATATTCAAGCGTCCTTACAAGAAAGTGAAGCCCGACTCACCTTAGCACTAGAAGCAGGTAATATTGGGATCTGGGATTGGCATATCCAAACCAATGAAACTCTCTGGTCTCCTACCATGGGTTTAATGTATGGTTTACCTCTCAATAGTTCCTGTCCTAGTATTGAAGACTTTCTCAATTTAATCTATCCTGAAGACCGTCAGCATTTTCAAAACTGTGTCAGTCATTCCCTGGAGAAAAAAGTTGATTTTGTCTGTGAACATCGGATAGTGGATTGTGATGGTATCCTACATTGGTTGAGTTCTAGAGGAAAAGTTTACTGTAACGAAAATGATCGGCCAATCCGCATGATTGGCACAACTAGAGACATTTCTGAACGTAAACAAACGCAACGGCAAATATATGAACAAGCTGCCCTATTAGATATTGCGACTGATGCAATTTTTGTCCGAGATTTTCAAGCCCAAATCGTCTTTTGGAATCAGGGGGCAGAGAGGATATATGGTTGGGAACGTCAGGAAGTTTTAGGTAAGAATCCCAAGGATATTTTTTACGATTCAACTTCCCATGAACAAGAGATAATCGCCCTAAAAACTGTAGTTACATCGGGAAGTTGGGAGGGTGAGTTACGCAAACGCACACAATCAAACCAACTAATTATTGTTCAAAGTCGCTGGACATTGATGTTAGATACTGATGGACAACCTAAATCTATTCTCACAGTAGATACTGATATTACAAAAAATAAACAACGAGAAGAGCAATCTTTACGCGCTCAAAGAATGGAAAGTATTGGAACTTTAGCTGGAGGTATTGCCCACGATATCAATAATATCTTAACACCAATTTTAGCATCTGCTCAATTACTCAAAAGTAGTAGATTATCTGAAGAAAAACATAAAGATCGTCGTCAGCAAATGCTGACAATTATTGAAAATAATGCGAAACATGGTGCAGAACTAGTCAAACAATTGTTATCCTTCGCCAAAGGTGTTGAAGGCAAACAGACGATTGTGCAGATTAATGATTTGATCAGCGATATTATCTACTTGGTCAGTCAAACATTTTCCAAATCCATCACATTTTCTAAGCATATTCACCCTAAATTATGGACAGTGCTTGCGGATAAAACCCAACTGCATCAAGTATTAATAAACTTAGTGGTTAATGCTGCTGATGCTATGCCTGACGGTGGATGTCTCTCTGTTTCTACAGAAAATTTGTATCTTGATGAAGAGATGATCCAGATAAATCATCATGCTACAGTTGGGAATTATATTGTGATTACGGTTAGAGATACGGGGACGGGAATGTCACCGGAAATATTAGAAAGAATATTTGAGCCATTTTTTACCACTAAGGATTTTGGTAAAGGCACAGGATTAGGACTATCAACAGTATTAGGAATTATTAAAAGTCATAAGGGGTTTATTAATGTTGAAAGTCAAATTGGACTTGGTAGCGTATTTCAGATATTTTTACCATCAGTTAACCAAGAAGTTTCCCCTTTAGAATCCGATCATCAAGAAATATCTCAAGGACAGGGAGAACTAATTTTAGTAGTAGATGATGAAGCCCATATCCGGGAAGTTACAACAACCATTTTAGAAGCCTACAATTATCAAGTTCTTACCGCTAAAAACGGCGTGGAAGCAATCAATACTTACAACCAATACCGGGATCAAATCAGAGTAGTATTGATGGATATAATGATGCCAGGAATGAATGGAAATTCCGCCATTTGCAAGTTAAAAGAAATCAACCCCCAGGTGCTAATAATTGCTTGTAGTGGATGCAATATAGAGAATATGTTAGAGCCAAATAATGAATCTCAAGTTACAGCAATTTTATCAAAACCCTATACTAATGAAGAGTTATTGGCAAAATTAAATTTTGTCCTCAAGTAAGTTGT
>NZ_VIKZ01000079.1:3733-5337 GCF_009711985.1 Dolichospermum sp. UHCC 0260
CCGTACAGTTGTCAGTTGTCAATTATTCATTTTTGAATATTTTGAACAGATTTTTGGGGATTACAGCACTTATGCTCATAGAATTGACCGATTGATGAGACTTTTACTTTTTTTTGGCAAATTTTATGACACCTCAAGAGTTTTTAGAAAAGTTGGCAACAGCCGCAACAGACCCCGAAAAACTGATAGTTTTTGCAGAATACTTGGATACAACTGCCTTGGATCATGCCACAGCCCCAAGATGGAGAAGTCTTTCTTATAGTAACGAAATTGAAATGGCGCTTAAAAATGTAGCTTTTCATTTAGAAGCGCTCGCTGAAGCCGAGTAATACGTAAGGGGGCAGGGGAAATATTTATTACCTATTAAGTGGCTTGGCACGATTAAATATAAAACCTCTCTCCAAACCTCTCCCCTACCAGGGGAGAGGCTTTGACTCCCCCTTCCCTGGTAGGGAAGGGGGTTGGGGGGTTAGGTTTATATTATATTTTGTAAAGCCCACTTACCTATTACCTTCTTCACCAATATATATTCCTAAAGACCTAGCGGTTTGGACTAAATCACCTTGAGGATTAACAAGAGAGGGATTATTATCTATCACATCTTGAATGGGGAAAGTGACAACTTTGCCATTTTGCCAAGCTAACATTTGATCATATTGATTTTGGGCAATTAAATCAACTGCAACTTTACCAAACATAGTAGCTGTGAGACGGTCTAAAGCTGAGGGGATACCACCACGCTGAATATGTCCTAATACAGAAACTCTGGTATCAATCAGGTGATTACTACAATTAGCAATTTTTTCGGCAATATATTGACCTTGACCACATTTAGTTCGGCTTCGCTCACTATCAATAGCAGTAGTACAAATAGAAGGATTATCGGCATCTTCTGCACAAACAGATATCCCTTCAGCAACCACAATAATAGCAAATTTTTTTTGCCAACAATCGCGTAATTCGGTCAGATGATGACATATTCCTTGAATAGTATAGGGGACTTCGGGAATTAAAATCACATCAGCACCGCCGGCAATTCCTGAGTGTAAAGCTAAATGTCCAGCGCTGCGTCCCATAACTTCGATAATCATCACTCGGTCATGACTAGCAGCAGTAAAGATCAGACGATTAATAGCATCAACAATTGTATTAATTGCCGTATCAAAGCCGATTGAACGTTCTGTAAAAGCGACATCATGATCAATAGTTTTGGGGATAGCAATTAAATTCCAATTACCTAAAACGGCTAATTGATGAATAATATTTAAACTACCATCTCCACCGACAATAATTAAAGCATTTAAAGCGATCGCTTCATAACCTGCTAATATTTCATCAGCATGGGCTAAAGTATCTCCTTTATTAATACTACCTAAAATTGTTCCCCCCATATTTAGTAAAGGGTCAATCCCGCGTAAATCCCAACCATGTATACTTAACGGCACCGTTTTCCGTTCTAGCAACCCTTGGGTAGCGTAAGGAATCCCCACTACCTCCCAATCAAAAGTCCGTGTGGCATGACTCACAGCCGCGCGAATCACACAATTTAGACCAGGACAGTCACCACCACTGGTAAGAATACCAATACGTTTTTTCATTGTTTG
>NZ_VIKZ01000079.1:5645-17653 GCF_009711985.1 Dolichospermum sp. UHCC 0260
AGTTGTTACCTATTACCTATTACCTAACTTTTTGTATAAACTCTACCCGAATCTGGATTATAGGTTTGCAAAGCCTTCATATATTGAGCGCGTTCAAAGGTGCTAGGATTAGGACAATTTAACTGGCTCATACTACCTTGCATTTGCTTGACAGATTCATATTCATGTATTTTCATCCACTCCCGTAGGTCTTTTTCTAAACAGTGAATATGGTTAATACCTTCTCGTAATAATACAGAACACAACATAGTTATATTTGCTCCCACCATCAACATTTTGATCACATCATGGGCATTGTGAATACCGCTAGTTGCAGCTAAACTCCCCTGAATATGACCATAGAGAATGGCTATCCAGCGCAGAGGTAAACGCATGGCTTGGGGGGTACTTAAAAGTACATGAGGTTCTACTTCTAAATTTTCTAAATTAATATCTGGTTGATAAAAGCGATTAAATAATACTAAACCATCAGCCCCGGCACGATCTAAACGTTTAGCAATATTTGCAGTATTAGTAAAGTACGGACTGAGTTTTACGGCTACAGGAATAGTGACAGCGGCTTTAACAAATGTGAGAATATCAAGATAATTCTGCTCGATATCTTGACTACTTAAATCTGGATTTGTGGGAACATAGTAAATATTTAATTCTAGTGCTGATGCTCCTGCTTCTTGCATGAGTTTACCATATTTAGTCCAACCACCGACGGAACAACCATTCAAACTGGCAATAATGGGAATATCCACTTTTTCCTTAGCTTTGCGAATATGATCTAAATATTCTTCTGGTCCGACTCGGAATTTAGCAATATTTGGGAAATAGGTTAAAGCTTCTGCAAAACTTTCTGTACCATGGCTTAAATGATGATCAAGTGCGGATTCTTCTAAAGTTAATTGTTCTTCAAATAGCGAGTGCATAACAACAGCACTTGCACCGGCATCTTCCATTAATTTAATATTATCAATGTCTTCTGAAAGTGGAGAAGCCGAAGGAACTAAGGGAGATTTTAATTCTAAACCTAAATATGTGGTAGTTAAGTTCATAAATTTGGTAATTAAAAACTAACAACTGTACGGGCGAAGCATTTGGAGAACTATTTTTGGCAATGACCGATAATTTATCTTCCAAATGCTTCGCCCCTACTAACAACTGACAACTGACAACTAACAACTGACTCAAAGCTATTTTAATTTTCTTGCAGCTAAATATTGATACATTTGCCAACGGGTATTAACATCTGCTTGGGCTTCTTTGAGGAGTTCTTTGGCTGTTTCTGAGTTAATTTTAGTTAACATTTTGAAACGGTTCTCCATGTACATGGAATTTTCTATTGGTATACGAGGGGTGCGAGAATCGAGTTGTAGGGGGTTTTCTCCCTGTTGTAATCTGTCGGGGTGATAGCGATATAATAACCAGCGTCCAGAGTCTACAGCAGCCTTTTGGTTTTGCATGGCTGTACTCATGTTGATACCGTGAGCAATACAATGACTGTAGGCAATAATTAATGATGGACCGTCGTAAGCTTCGGCTTCTAAGAAAGTTTTCAGGGTTTGTTCATCTTTTGCGCCCATTGCTACACTAGCAACATAAACATTACCGTAGGTCATAGCAATTAAACCTAAGTCTTTCTTGGTTGTAGGTTTACCACCTGCTGCGAATTTTGCCACTGCACCTTTAGGGGTAGATTTGGACATTTGACCGCCAGTATTAGAGTAAACTTCTGTGTCTAAGACGAGAATATTAACGTTGCGTCCACTAGCGATTACATGATCTAATCCACCATAACCAATATCATAAGCCCAACCATCACCACCAATGATCCAAACACTTTTTTTCACTAAATAATCAACGAGGGATTGAAGATTTTTGAACGCAGATAAACGCAGATAAACGCTGATAGAATCCTCTTTCATCTGCGTTAATCTGTGTTCATCTGCGGTGATAATTTCTTTTAATTTTTCTTTAAGAATAGAAACTCGTTCTCGTTGAGAGTAAATATCCGATTCGTCTTTTTGTTCAGCGTTGAGGATTTCTGTAACGAGGGTTTCACCTATTTGGGGTGCAAGTTGTTGGAGTAAATAAGCTGCAAATTCCGCTTGTTTATCTATGGAAACGCGGAAACCTAAGCCAAATTCGGCGTTATCTTCAAATAGACTGTTAGACCATGCTGGACCCCTACCTGCGGCGTTTTTTGCCCAAGGTGTGGTGGGTAAGTTACCACCATAGATAGATGAACAACCGGTGGCGTTGGCGACGATCATGCGATCGCCAAATAATTGTGTTACTAATTTAATATAAGGTGTTTCTCCACATCCAGCACAAGCACCAGAAAACTCAAACAACGGTTCTTGCATTTGTTGTTGATTAATATGATTCAACTGCAAATTTCGTCTATCTGGGTTAGGGAGATTTAAGAAGAAATCCCAATTTTCTCGTTCTTGTTCTCGCAATGGTTTTTGTGCTGCCATATTAATGGCTTTTTTGCGCGGTTCGGCTTTATTTTTTGCGGGACAAACATCAACACAAATACCGCAACCTGTACAATCTTCTGCTGCTACTTGAATGGTAAACTTTAAATCATGCCAATCATGTTCTTTGGCATTGGCACTTTTAAAAGTTGTTGGGGCATTTTCTAATTCTTCTGGTGCATATACTTTAGCGCGAATGACACTATGAGGACACACCATCACACATTTACCACATTGAATACAAACGTCAGCATCCCAAACCGGAATTTCTTCAGCAATATTGCGTTTTTCCCATTTAGATGTTCCTGTGGGATATGTACCATCTACAGGTAATGCACTCACAGGTAAATCATCACCTTCACGGACTATCATTTTCCCTAATACATTGCGGACAAATGCAGGTGCATAATCGGGGATTGAGGACACTCTTATATTTTCTTGTTCCCTGCGATGCACTGAGCTTGTCGAAGTGTTCCCCGTTCCCCGTTCCCTAATTTCATAGAGATTTTCCAAGGTTTTATCAACGGCTTGAATATTCATTTGTACGATTTCTTCGCCTTTTTTACTGTAGGCTTTACAGATAGATTTTTTAATTTGATCTATAGCTTCTTCTCTTGGTAAAACACCGGAAATGGCAAAGAAACAAACCTGCATAACGGTGTTAATATGTCCACCCATTCCGGCTTCACGGGCGACTTTGTAGGCATTGATTACATAGAATTTGATATTTTTGTTAAGTATCTCTGTTTGCATTGCAGCAGGTAATTTATTCCAAATTTCATCTTTGTGATAATGTGAATTTAGTAAAAAAGTGCCACCAGGAATAATATCTTTCAATATGGGAAATTTTTCTACAAAGTCCCATTGATGACAAGCGACAAAATTAGCTTTAGTGATTAAATAAGTAGAATGAATTGGTTGCGAACCAAAACGCAAATGAGAGACTGTGACTGAACCAGATTTTTTAGAATCATAAACAAAATAACCTTGGGCAAAATTATCTGTTTCTTCTCCAATGATTTTGATGGAATTTTTATTTGCCCCTACTGTACCATCTGCACCCAAACCGTAGAAAATTGCCCTAACTATATTGTCGGCTTCTATATTAAATTCGGGATTATATGTTAAACTGGTATGGGTAACATCATCATTAATCCCCACAGTAAAATGATTTTTTGGTTTCTCCACATCTAAATTATCAAATACCGCTTTTACCATTGCTGGTGTAAATTCTTTAGATGATAAACCATATCTACCTCCCACAACTTTAATTTTGTGAAGTTGGTTTTCTGCCAAAGCTGTAACTACATCTATATATAAAGGTTCACCAATTGCCCCTGGTTCTTTCGTTCTATCTAAAACGGCAATTTTGGAGGTAGTTTGGGGGAGAGAATTAATAAATCTTTGGGTATCAAAGGGACGATATAATCTAACTTTGATAATTCCCACTTTTTCACCTTGTTGATTGAGATAATCTACGGTTTCATGAACTGTTTCGCAACCAGAACCCATGAGAATAATTATTTTTTCTGCTTCTAAATGTCCATGATAATCAAATAGTTGATATTGTCTCCCCGTCATTGCGGCAAATTCATCCATTACCTGTTGAGTAATATCTGGACAAGCGAGATAAAAAGAGTTTACTGTTTCTCTAGCTTGAAAATAAACATCAGGGTTTTGCGCCGTTCCTCGTAATACCGGGTTATCAGGTGTTAAAGCCCGTAAACGATGGGCAATTACTAAGTCTAAAGGAATAAATTTTTGTAAGTCTGGAGTTGTTAAGATTTCTACTTTATTGACTTCGTGGGAAGTGCGAAAACCATCAAAAAAGTGTAAGTAAGGTATGCGAGATGATAAAGTTGCTTTTGTGGAAATTAGGGCAAAATCATGGGCTTCTTGCACAGAAGCAGCGCATAACATGGCAAAACCTGTAGTTCTTGAGGCCATGACATCACTATGATCTCCGAAAATGGAAAGGGCTTGGGCTGCAAGCGATCGCGCCGCAATATGAAATACTGTAGGTGTAAGTTCACCAGCAATTTTGTACATATTTGGTAGCATCAGCATTAACCCCTGAGATGCTGTAAATGTGGTTGTCAGTGAACCTGTTTGTAAAGCTCCATGTACAGCACCCGCAACCCCCCCTTCACTCTGCAACTGTACCACCGCAGGAACTGTTCCCCAGATGTTCGGTTTTCCCTCACTCATCCAAGTATCAGACCATTCCGCCATCGGTGAAGATGGGGTAATTGGGTAAATGGCAATAACTTCGTTTAGTTGGTAAACGACTTTAGCCACAGCTTCATTACCATCTATAGTTGCAAAGGTTCTCATCTTCATCTTCCTTTACCTTGAAGAACTACTAAATTTCGGGTAATTGGTGTTTTCCTAGCCCCAAATTCCCTAGTTTTTACATTCAACTGAAAAATCAGCAGAAACTTCCATCTATTAAAATCATAATTATAGGATAGTTCATAGAAAATCCCCCCGTACTAAATTTAGTATGGGGGCTAGATGAGAACAAAATCCCAAATTATTGGTTTTAAGGAATAATTTTCTGCTAAGTTCCTCTAACTTTTGGCGTAGTAATTGAGATAAATCTCTGTAGTTAAGACTATTCACAAAAGACTTAAATATCTGTTTTTGGTTTACTAGCTGTTCCAGGATCTTGACGGTTTTCTTTAATCAATCGGCTGTAAGTCCGCTGGGGAATATAGTGAATTGGATTGTAATCAATACAACGTAAAATCAGCACACAAGCCCAAGAATACCGTCCATCAGCAATAGCTTCAATGATACGATTGAACTGTTCGGGAGCGATGGCACTATGAAAATCGTTCTGAGAAGAAGAAGCTTGATAATTCATAACTAACCCTGATCTAATCTTGTAGGATTGAAAGTTGATAAGTTGTCAGAATTCAGAACAGAAAATCTTTTTAGTCAAGCCTTTTAACTCCTGATTACTGAACTCCTAAATTCTGAATTATAGAAAAAAATCAATGGGATATTTGAGGTAACAGGATTATCTGCCCGTGATATGTAAAGGATTTAATTCTCTTGGTAAATAACTTCGATATCTAAGTCCGAGTATAGCGATAACTTACCGATTAAATATCAACATTATTTGTGGTTATCAGAGAACTTTATGAATTTTCTGTGAGGTTTAGTGAGCAGTGATATCCATTTAATTAGGGGTGTATCATTGGCAATTGGTGATCTAAATAGATTAAGTTCTGAAATTTTTGATTGTAAAGACTGGAAAATCACTAACCACATTACCCTTGTGTTAGTAAAAAATATAGGCAAATTCCTAGCATTTCCTGTCCACCTCGATTGTTTGGTAAAAAATAGGAAATACAGACATTTGGATTATGACACTATTTAAATAGTCATACAACATTGAAATCTTTCCTGGCTTCAGTTTTGTAAATACTCCTTGTGACACTATTATATGCAGAATACTATGTTTTTCCTATCTGGTACGCCGAATTGGCAATTTGTTTCTCTAAATAGTACAGAAAATGTCAGTTCTAAATTGCGGATTAAATGACTATTTAAATACTGTCACAAGGGAGATTTACAAAACTGTAAATGGCATAAAGATATAAATTTATTTTTGGCTATTTTTAATTTTCTGGCTAAATTAGTTACACTTCATCACGAAATACTCAACGTCTTAAAGTTGTTGAGGATATAAGTATTCAGGTTTTGACGAATTGAGTAATATTTATAGATGTAATACAGCGGTTTCCGCTCTTATGAGGTACAAAGTTGAATCATAAAACTTTTGTAGTGCGGGCATACTTCGACCCTTCGACAGGCTCAGGGCATCGCTTGCTCAGTACAAGTCTTGCCCGCTAGATATGTACCTCACAACACCGGGAAGTGCTGTATTTAATTTTTACTGCAATAGACTCTTATAAAAGTGGCACAAGTAAAGTTTACAAAATGGTAATTAATAGCAACAAAGCCAAATTGGTAGTTATTGAGTTGAAATTAGTGATTGCTAAAATTTTATCTATTCCCTGCCATCTAACTAATAGATACTTCTCTATCTATAAGCGGAGGTAAGGGTTCATCCTTTAGCTAGAAGTAAATAATTGAGTAACTTATTTACTATTAACCTGAAATAGTATCTCAATAATCCTAACTTTAGCTAGAGATTGGTAATGTACAATGTATAAATTAGTGCAAAGTATTGTTGACAGTGATGAAAAAAATGTTTTAGGTGACTTTATCTTAGAATTAGGCAAGGATCATAAACGTTACTTTTTAAGAAATGAGATTTTACAAGCTTTTGCAGATTATTGTCACCAATTCCCAAAACCCGCTTATTTTTATCACTCTTCCTCTTTAGGGACATTCATTCAATACACCCATGAAATAATTTTAGATGGTGAAAATACTTGGTTTATAGTTAGACCAAAGATTGCGAGTCAAGAAGTATGGTTATTAAGCGCGGACTTGACTAAGTTTGAGTTAATGACACCGAAAGCATTATTAGATGTGAGCGATCGCTTAGTAAAGCGTTATCAACCGCACATTTTAGAAATTGATCTCCATCCCTTTTATTCAGCAGCACCAAGAATTGATGATTCCAGAAATATTGGCCAAGGTTTAACCGTTCTTAATCATTATTTTTGTAATCAAGCATTGACAGATCCTGAATATTGGATTGACGCATTATTTCAATCATTAAAAAGATTAGAATATAACGGCATCAAATTATTAATTAGTAATCATATTCATTCAGGTTTGCAACTAACAAAGCAAATCAAACTAGCGTTAGAATTTGTGAGTCATTTATCCCCCCAGACACCATATATAAAATTTAAATTTCATCTTCAAGAACTCGGTTTAGAACCAGGTTGGGGTAATAATGCAGCCAGAGTCAGAGAAACCTTAGAACTGCTGGAAAGACTCATGGATAATCCCGAACCTGCAATTTTAGAAACCTTTGTTTCTCGCATTTGTGCAGTTTTCCGCGTCGTCCTTATTTCTATCCATGGTTGGGTTGCACAAGAAGATGTTTTAGGCAGAGATGAAACATTAGGACAAGTTATTTATGTTTTAGAACAAGCCCGCAGTTTAGAAAATAAAATGCGGGCAGAAATTAAACTTGCAGGTTTAGATACATTAGGAATTAAACCCCATATCATTATATTAACTCGACTGATTCCCAATTGTGAAGGCACATTTTGTAACTTACCATTAGAAAAAGTTGATGGTACAGAAAATGCTTGGATTTTGCGCGTTCCTTTTGCAGAATCTCGACCGGAAATTACCAACAACTGGATTTCTAAATTTGAAATTTGGCCTTATTTAGAAAAATTTGCTCTTGATGCCGAAGCAGAACTTTTAAAACAATTCCAAGGAAAGCCCAATCTAATTATTGGTAACTACAGTGACGGGAACTTAGTTGCTTTTATTCTCTCCCGAAAAATGAAAGTTACCCAATGTAATATTGCCCATTCCCTCGAAAAACCTAAATATCTATTTAGTAACTTATATTGGCAAGATTTAGAAGCACAATATCACTTTTCTGCCCAATTTACCGCTGATTTAATCAGTATGAATGCCGCAGATTTTATTATCACATCATCCTATCAAGAAATTGTAGGTACACCAGATACAATGGGACAATATGAATCTTATAAATGTTTCACCATGCCCAACTTATATCATGTAATTGATGGCATTGATTTATTTAGCCCTAAATTCAATGTGGTATTACCAGGAGTCAGTGAAAATATATTTTTTCCCTACAACCAAACAACAAATAGAGAATCCCACCGTCGTCAACATATCCAAGACCTAATTTTCCATCAAGAACACCCAGAAATTCTCGGTAAATTAGATCATCCTCATAAAAAACCGATCTTTTCCGTTAGTCCCATTACCTCAATTAAAAACCTCACAGGTTTAGTTGAATGTTTCGGTAAAAGTGAAGAATTACAAAAACATAGTAACCTAATTTTATTAACCAGTAAACTTCATCCAGACTTAGGAACAAACTCCGAAGAAATTCAAGAAATAGCAAAAATTCATGCGATTATTGATCAATATCATCTTCACCATAAAATCCGCTGGTTGGGAATGCGTCTTCCTCTCCGCGATATTGCTGAAACCTATCGTGTAATTGCCGATTTTCAAGGGATTTATATTCACTTTGCCCTTTATGAATCCTTTAGCAGAAGTATTTTAGAAGCAATGATTTCTGGATTACCAACTTTTACAACTCAATTTGGTGGTTCATTAGAAATTATTGAAAACCATGATCAAGGATTTAACCTCAACCCCACAGACTTAGCAGGAACAGCCAAAACAATTATCAACTTCTTAGAAAAATGTGAAAATTATCCAGAACATTGGCTAGAAAATTCTCAATGGATGATTGAACGCATTCGCCATAAATATAACTGGAATTCCCACACAAATCAACTCCTGTTATTAACGAAAATGTTTAGCTTTTGGAACTTCATCTATCCCGAAGATAACGAAGCCAGAGATCGTTACATGGAAAGTTTATTTCATCTTCTTTATAAACCTATAGCTGACCATATTTTATCAGAACATCTAAGCAAAATCAGAAATCATAATTAAAACCTGCTTCATCTTAAACTTTGCGTCTTTGCTCCTTTGTATCTTTGCGCGAAACATAAATTTAAATTCTTTATACCTAATCTATTATCATGGATAAAAAAGACCATTTTCGCAACCTTATCTATACAGACTGGATATTAAATGAAACCAAGTTTAATCCTGAATATTTGCATAGCCGAGAAACTATTTTCACCATTGGTAATGGCTATTTAGGGACAAGAGGAACATTTGAAGAAGGCTATCCCCGCGCATTATCAGCAACATTTATTAACGGTGTTTATGATGATGTTCCCGTAGTTTATACCGAACTTGTAAACTGTCCAGATTGGCTACCATTGACAGTTATTATTGAGGGAGAACGCTTTCGCCTTGATCAAGGTACAATATTAAAATATAACCGTAAACTAGACTTACATCATGGCATTCTCAGCCGGTGTTTACGTTGGTGTAGTCCCAATGGTAAAGCAATAGATATCCATTTTGAACGCTTTGCCAGTTTAGCAGATCAGCATATAGTCGGGCAACGTTGCCAACTAACACCAGTAAATTTTGATGGTTTAATTGAAATTCAAGCCAGTATTAACAGTTACTCGGAAAATCAAGGATTCAACCATTGGGAAGGATTAGATCAAGGTAAAATTACACAAGGATTCTGGTTACATAGTCGCACTCGCAACAGCCGCATAGATGTCGGTATAGCGGCAAAAATAACTATTTCGGGAACTGACATAGACTTACAAATTAATACCACACCTGGTTATCCCAGCTTAAATGCAACCGTTGCCGGTCAAATCCAACAGACAATCACCATAGTAAAGATTGTCAGTATTTTTACATCTAACGAAATTGCAGAACCAGTTGTAGCCGCTAAAGAAAAGCTCGTAAATATACCAGATTATATAACCTTAATTGATGCCCATGCCCAAGCCTGGGAGCAAGTTTGGCAACAAAGTGATATTATCATTGAAGGAGATATCACAGCAGCTTTTGCAGTGCGTTACAATCTGTTTCAGTTACTAATTGCTGCACTTAGAAATAATAATCACATAAGTATCCCGGCGAAAACCCTATCTGGCTTTGGTTATCACGGACATATCTTTTGGGATACGGAAATTTTTATTCTGCCATTTTTTACCTTTACCCAACCAAATTTAGCCCGGAATTTGCTCAGTTACCGTTATCACACCTTACCAGGGGCGCGACGCAAAGCGGCACATTATGGCTATCAGGGGGCGATGTTTGCCTGGGAAAGTGCGGTGACAGGGGATGAAGCGACACCACGCTGGTCACTACGGAGTGATTTTTATGCCGAAGATATTCGTATATGGTGTCGTGATCGAGAAATTCATATTAGTGCGGATATTACTTACGCCATTTGGTATTATTGGCAAGTTACAGAAGATGATGAATGGATGCGAGATTATGGTGCAGAAATTATTTTAGATACCGCAATTTTTTGGAGTAGTCGAGTTGAATTTAATCCCCAATTAGAATGTTATGAAATTCGCGGAGTTATTGGTGCAGATGAATATCACGAACTAGTTCATAACAACTGCTTCACAAATCGGATGGTACAATGGCATTTAGAAAAAGCCTTAATCATCTATAACTGGCTGCATTCCACCTTTCCAGAAGTAGCCATAAAACTTGAACATAAATTACAAATTAGCTCCCAAGTCATCAATCATTGGACAGAAATTATCGCTAAAATGCTCATTATCCACAACCCAGAAACCGGACTAATTGAGCAATGTGAGGGGTTTTTCCAACTAGATGATATTAACTTAGCCAAATACGAACCGCGAGAAAAATCAATCCAAATTATTTTGGGCATGGAAGAAACCAACAAAGGACAAGTCATTAAACAACCAGATGTATTAATGCTTCTATATTTGATGCGGGAATCTGCCGATTTTCCCTATAATCAGCAAACATTACAGGTAAATTGGGACTATTACGCCCCCCGCACAGATATTAGTTATGGTTCTTCCTTGGGTCCGGCTATTCACGCCATTTTAGCCGCAGATTTGGGCAAATCACAGGAGGCTTACGAATACTTTATGCAGGCGGCAATGGTAGATTTAGAAGATAAACGCGGAAATACCCAAGATGGGATACATGGTGCTAGTGCTGGAGGCATTTGGCAAGCTGTAATATTCGGTTTTGGCGGTATCCAATTTCGGGAAAATGTCCCCGTAGCCCATCCTCACTTACCCCCAACTTGGACAAGACTGAAATTTAAGTTACAGTGGCATGGTAAATGGCACGAATTCGATTTGCGTCAGGAATTACCAAAAACGAGAAAGCCTAACATTCAGGGCGTGATTTTTGACTTAGATGGCGTATTGACTAATACCGCAGAATATCATTATCAAGCTTGGCAAAAGTTAGCAAATGAAGAAGGTTTACCTTTTAATCGAGAAATGAATGAAGCCTTGCGGGGTGTGTCTCGTCGCGCTTCTCTGATATTGATTATTGGCAATAGAGAATATTCAGAAGTGCAAATTCAGGAAATGATGTCTCGAAAAAATGATTATTATGTAGAACTAATTCACAATATTACACCCACAGATTTATTACCAGGGGCAGTGGCCTTATTGGATGAATTGCGTCAAGCTGGAATCAAAATCGCCATTGGTTCTGCTAGTAAAAATGCCCGGCTAGTGATTGAAAAATTGGGGATTGGTGGTAAAGTAGATGTTATTACTGATGGTGATACTGTCCAATCCGCCAAACCAGCACCAGACTTATTTCTTCATGCTGCCAACCAGTTAGGAATTCCCCCAAATGAATGTGTAGTATTTGAAGATGCCGCAGTCGGTATTATCGCCGCCAAAGCAGCAAATATGTGGGCTGTAGGCTTGGGACCCCAGGAGAGGGTGGGGGCTGCTGATGTCGTTTTGCCTAGTTTGGCAGAAGTAAAATGGGAGGAACTAA
>NZ_VIKZ01000007.1:0-19309 GCF_009711985.1 Dolichospermum sp. UHCC 0260
CACAAACCTGATACGATTCCAGCCCATTTACCAGAAATTTTTGTCAATGACAAGATTAAAAAAAAGAAGTTGGGAATCTCAGATAGAATATTTCTCTGTCCTCTTGGTGCATAACTTCCATGACCACATTTGGTGAAAATCCCTTTTCCCCCCAAGAAATAGCCTCAGAAGGCATAAAACCAGAAGAATATACCGAAATCGTCCGCCGCTTAGGCCGTCACCCCAACAAAGCCGAACTAGGAATGTTTGGGGTGATGTGGTCAGAACATTGCTGTTATAAAAATTCCCGTCCATTACTCAAACAGTTTCCCACCACAGGCCCCCGCATTCTTGTCGGACCCGGTGAAAATGCCGGAGTTGTGGATATCGGCGACGGACTACAATTAGCGTTTAAAATAGAATCCCATAACCACCCTTCCGCCGTTGAACCATTTCAAGGTGCAGCCACGGGAGTAGGGGGGATATTAAGAGATATCTTTACAATGGGGGCGCGTCCCATAGCCTTATTAAATTCTTTGCGCTTTGGTGATTTGAATGATCCCAAAACCCAAAGATTATTTACGGGTGTAGTTGCGGGAATCTCCCATTATGGTAACTGTTTGGTCAGTGGCGAAACATTTATCTGGAAAGATCAAGAAGGTGTGCATTTTGATACGATTGGTAATTTTGTAGAATCGCGCTTACCTGCTAATGTCCACACTTTAGAGATAGACGATGCTAATGCAGTTACAACCCTGTCCTTAGACCCAGATCAGCATACTGTAAGTTGGCAGCGTGTCCGCCGTATTTTCAAACGTTGTACCCAAAATCTCATGACTATCCGCACCGCTTTGGGGCGTAAGCTGATAGTTACCCCAGACCATCCCATGCTAATTTGTGCAGAAGGTCAATGGGATGTATCCCCAGCACAATCTTTAAAAGTGGGTGATCAAATTCCCATTATCACCGCTTTACCGGAATTAGAACCAGGAGAAAACCAAAACGCACCCCTAGACTTAATTGCTGGTTTAAACCCAGAAGATGCTAGTGGTAAAGATGTTTATGTACAACTACCGGAAAATTGGCAAGTCACGGAAGTTGTGCGGACTGCATTGCGGTTAATTGAACCTTCAGCTACTAATCGTCATCACTATTTAAGCACTGGTAGACTCCCACTTTCTCACTTTTTAGCCCTAGAACTGCTGCTTAACGTTTCCCGCAGTGATATTAGTCTATTCCGACGTGGCAAAGCTAACTATATGCCAGCAGTTATTCAGCCAAATGAATTATTTGCCCGATTAATTGGCTATTTCTTGTCTGAAGGTTGCGTTTCCCAAAATGGCAACACATACAAAATTATTTTCACCTTTGCCCACCATGAAACAGAGTATGTTGAAGATGTAATTGCTGGATTGAAGCAATTAGGATTACGCCCCTGTGTGGAAAAACGCGCTTCTACTATCGCTGTTTATGCAACTTCGTGGTTATTAGGGCATTTCCTCAAAAATGTATGGCAATGTGGAACTCAAGCCAGTAATAAGGCTTTTCCCGCTTGTATTTTTCAATGGTCACAAAATTTGCAGCGTGAAGCCCTGAAAGGCTTACTGCGTGGTGACGGTTCAATGACTACAAAAACTAATGGTAATCATGCCAAAATCAGTTTTGGGACAACCAGCCATCAATTGTTTGAACAAACAGTTATCCTGCTGCAAAGTCAAGGAGTCATGCCCTATATTTATCAAAGACCAGCGGGGGAAGGAGAAATAGAGGGACGTAAGCACATTCGCAAACCATTATGGCAATTGGAAGTTAGTAATTTTGCGGGATTAAAAGAATTAGCAACTGTCTTTAGTCAACAGCGCAATGCAGAATTAGCAGTTGCCCTGAATCGTTACAATGGCAGTAAATATTCATTTCCCCGCTTTACTCAGTCTGCGGCAGATGTGGCTGTTGTCAAAATTAAAAGTATCGAATGTCAAGCCGTTGATGAATGTGATGTTTACGATGTGGAAGTAGATAACACCCATCTTTTTGTAACTTCATCTGGGATTGTTACTCATAACTGCGTCGGGGTTCCCACCGTTGGTGGTGAAGTCTATTTTGACCCCGCCTACTCGGTCAATCCCCTAGTCAACGTTATGGCTTTGGGTTTGATGGAAACGGCGGAAATTGTTAAATCAGGGGCTTCAGGCTTAGGAAATCCCGTGCTGTATGTGGGTTCAACCACCGGACGGGATGGCATGGGCGGCGCAAGTTTTGCCAGTGCGGAATTGACTGAGGAATCAATGGATAACCGTCCCGCTGTGCAAGTAGGAGATCCATTTGTCGAAAAGTCCTTAATTGAAGCTTGTTTAGAGGCATTTAAAACCGGGGCTGTAGTTGCGGCACAGGATATGGGGGCTGCGGGTATCACCTGTTCCACTTCGGAAATGGCTGCAAAAGGTGGTGTGGGGATTGATTTCGATTTAGATAAAATTCCGGTGCGGGAATCGGGAATGATTCCCTATGAATACCTGCTTTCGGAATCTCAAGAACGAATGTTGTTTGTGGCCGAAAAAGGACGAGAACAGGAATTAATTGATATTTTCCACCGTTGGGGACTGCAAGCGGTGGTTGCGGGGACGGTAATTGCAGAACCCATTGTCAGAATTTGGTTTGAGGGGAAAATAGCTGCCGAAATCCCGGCTGATGCTTTGGCGGAAAATACGCCTTTGTATGAAAGAGAATTATTAACAGAAGTCCCCGAATATGCCCAAAAAGCATGGCAATGGACAAGTGATAGTTTACCTGTTTGCAATGCTGCGGGTATTGAAATTGCAGGAAGTCTGCAAAGTTGGAATCAGATTCTATTGACTTTGTTAGATACTCCCTCTATTGCTTCTAAAAGCTGGGTTTATCGCCAATATGACCATCAAGTTCAAAATAATACCGTATTGTTACCCGGTGGTGCTGATGCGGCTGTGATTCGTATCCGTCCCTTAGAAGCACCCCAAAATCCAAAATCCAAAATCCAAAATCTAAAATCCGGCGTTGCAGCTACGGTAGATTGTAATTCTCGTTATGTTTATCTTGATCCCTATGAGGGGGCAAAGGCAGTAGTCGCGGAAGCTGCCCGCAATCTTAGCTGTGTGGGCGCTGAACCCATCGCTGTGACGGATAACCTCAATTTTGGTAGCCCAGAAAAACCCATTGGTTATTGGCAATTAGCGTCCGCTTGTCGGGGTTTGAGTGAGGGTTGTCGGGAGTTGGGAACGCCGGTAACTGGGGGGAATGTCTCTCTCTACAATGAAACTTTTGACGCGGAAGGTAATCCTCAACCAATTTACCCGACTCCGGTTGTGGGTATGGTGGGATTGATTCCTGATTTAACCAAAATTTGCGGACAAGGTTGGCAAAATGCAGATGATATAATTTATCTTCTAGGTTTATCAATTCAATCCAAAATCGTTCGACTGAGCGAAGTCGAAGTCCAAAATCCAAAATATAAAATAGAATTAGGTGCTTCTGAATATTTGGCAACGATTCATAATACGATCGCTGGTAAGCCCCCTAGAATTGATTTTGATTTAGAACGACTGGTACAAAAAGCTTGTCGTGAGGGTATTCGCGCTGGTTGGGTAAATTCTGCCCATGATTCGGCTGAGGGTGGTTTGGCTGTAGCTATAGCGGAATCTTGTCTTTCTGGGAATTTGGGGGCGGAAATTAATTTCCCAATTAGTGCAAATCACGATTCCCGTTTTGATGAAGTTCTTTTTGGTGAAGGTGGGGCGAGAATTTTAGTTTCTGTCAGTGGAGAAAACCAAGAAAAATGGGAATCCTATTTACACCGAACTCTTCCAGAGAATTGGCAAAAACTGGGAACAGTAACTAATTCCGGTAATTTAGAGATTTTAACCGCAGATAACCATAAGTTACTCCAGGTTAGTCTCGAAGATATGAGCGATCGCTATTCTCAGGCAATCTCTAAACGTCTCGCTATCTACACCAATACCTAATCAACAGCAAAAATCAAGGTTTGAATACGAAAATTCACAATTCATACTTGATTCTTAACCAATTTACGGTACTGTTTTAATGGATGGTTAAAGATTTGTTAAGAAGAAGGAGTCAGGAGTCAGGAGTCAGGAGTCAGGAGTCAGGATAAAAATTAATTATTCCCAATTCCCAATTCCCAATTCCCAATTCCCAATCACCAATCACCAATCACCAATCACCAATCACCAATTCCTAGTTCCCACTGAATCGACACCCCACCAGGAGCAATACCAGCATGATTCCCCTTAATTCCGTTACCTCGGATGAAAACGCCTGTGACAAACCAGAAGAAGCTTGTGGTGTGTTTGGCATTTATGCCCCAGAACAAGACGTTGCTAAATTGACCTACTTTGGATTGTATGCTCTTCAGCATCGGGGTCAAGAATCTGCTGGAATTGCTACCTTTGAGGGTACGCGTGTCCACCAGCACAAAGATATGGGCTTGGTGTCTCAAGTCTTTAATGAAACTATCTTAGATCAATTACCCGGAAATCTGGCAGTTGGTCATAATCGCTATTCCACTACCGGTTCTAGTCGTAAAGTTAACGCCCAACCCGCTGTAGTCGAAACTCGGTTGGGTTTATTAGCTCTGGCACATAATGGTAATTTAGTCAATACCGTAAAATTGCGAGAAGAGTTACTCAAAGATAAGTTTAACTTAATCACGACCACGGACTCGGAAATGATTGCTTATGCGATCGCTCAAGAAGTCAACGCTGGTGCAGATTGGGTAACAGGGGCTATGAGTGCCTTTCATCGTTGCGAGGGTGCATTTAGTCTGACTATTGCCACACCTGATGGTATAATGGGAGTCCGTGACCCCAACGGCATTCGTCCCTTAGTCATTGGTACTTTAGATAGTAAACCAGTCCGTTATGTTCTCGCTTCCGAAACCTGCGGTTTAGATATTATCGGTGCGGAATATCTGCGTGATGTTGCCCCTGGAGAATTGGTTTGGATCACTGAAACTGGTTTAGAATCATTTCAATGGCATCAACAATCAGAACGCAAACTTTGCATCTTTGAAATGATCTACTTTGCCCGTCCTGATAGCCTCATGCACAACGAAACTTTATATAGTTATCGAATGCGGTTAGGACGGAAAATGGCGGCTGAAGCCCCTGTAGAAGCTGATTTAGTGTTTGGTGTTCCTGATTCTGGTATTCCTGCGGCCATTGGTTTTTCTCAAGCTTCTGGTATAGCTTATGGTGAAGGACTGATTAAAAATCGCTACGTCGGTCGCACCTTTATTCAACCTACCCAAGCCATGCGGGAATCAGGGATTAAAATGAAACTTAATCCCCTTAAAGATGTCTTATTCGGTAAGCGAGTTGTCATTATTGATGATTCCATTGTCCGGGGAACTACTAGCCGTAAACTTGTGCAAGCCTTGCGTGATGCTGGTGTGTCCGAAGTTCACATGAGAATTTCTTCTCCTCCTGTAACTCATCCTTGTTTCTATGGTATTGATACTGATACCCAAGATCAATTAATTGCTGCTACGAAGTCAGTGGAGGAAATAGCCAAGCAATTACAAGTTGATAGTTTAGCTTATTTGAGTTGGAAAGGAATGCTAGAAACCACCAGAGAAGATACTAATAGTTTTTGTTCAGCTTGTTTTACTGGTGATTATCCTGTGGCTATTCCTGAAAAAATGAAGCGTTCTAAATTAATTTTAGAAAAGGTTGTAGTTTAGATAATTCTATCATCTTGTGGGGTGGGCATCTTGCCCGCGCCTCAATATTTAATTGTCAGAATCAGGATATCCAGGATTTGAGGATTAACAGGATTGTTATTGATTATTTTTCTGTGGGAATTTGTCAGAATCAGGATGTCCAGGATTTGAGGATTAACAGGATTGTTATTGTTTAATTGATGGTTTGATTTTGTGTCTTTTTTTGTCAGAATCAGGATGTCCAGGATTTGAGGATTTACAGGATTGTTATTGTTTAATTGATGGTTTGATTTTGTGTCTTTTTTTGTCAGAATCAGGATGTCCAGGATTTCAGGATTAACAGGATGTTATTGTTTAATTGATGGTTTGATTTTGTGTCTTTTTTTGTCAGAATCAGGATGTCCAGGATTTCAGGATTTACAGGATGTTATTGATCAATTTTCTGTTTGCATCATAGCATCAGAATTTAAAGATATGATATCATTATTTAATCTATATTTATCATCTTTTAGTAAACAAAAATTACATCCTGCACATCCTATAATCCTAGTTATCCTGATTCTGACAAAAAGATACAAAATTAAACCAGAAATTTAAAAATCACATCCTGTAAATCCTATAATCCTGGTTATCCTGATTCAGACAAATATTATCAGACAATCTCATTCAATGCTGGTAAGCTATTAACTATTTTCACTGTTTCTAAACTTACTTTCACAATCCTTTTGACTAATTCCACTATATAACGGGGATTTTCTGACCAATGGTTAGGGTCGTTAATTATGCCACTATCCTTATCTTTAGTGACTTTGTACCTTTCCATTATCCATTCTAGGGCTGATTTGCCATTTACTATATATTCGTAGGCTTCTAGGGGGATTTGGGATAGAGTAAGTTTACTATTATAGATGATGATGGTTTTATCTATGCCGTTTTTATGCTTACCAAAGACCATTTTTTCGACTCGATAATCTTCGTCATCTAAATATAATTCTTTTTTAAATTCTTCTAATTCATAAGGTTCTATGGTTTCATAGTTTAAATGCCAGTATGCTAATTCTCTTCCGGCTTTACTGAATGTCCAAAAATCGGCTGTAAAGGGGATTCGTGGTAACATTTTCTTGAGGTCAGATGCAAAGCGTTGTTTATATTCGGGTGAATGTAATACTCCATAAATGTAATAGAAGATGTCTTCTTTGCTGATGGTTTTGTCTTGATATTTTTGCTGATATTCTTTTAAGATGCTATCGGAGATGTTTTCTTTTTTGGTGTATTGTTCTGTGTTTGCTGTTGCAAATAGTTCTCCTAGTTCGCTTTGTTTTTCGTAGATATATAAGGGGAAACATTGAGTTGCTGAATGCTGCATATTCAAGTCAGTCAATGTATCAGTAATAAGAACAGATTGTTCTTTTGTACCACCAAGTCCACTAATACAAATGACTAAATTTTTTGACATTTTACCAGGAAAAATTCTTGGTAATTGATAAGTCATATCATTAAAATTTTTATTGAAATACACCCAGTTTTTACAGTAAGGTCTATACATTCCTATTACTACTGAATCAGAGTTGAATTGATATTTAATAAATCTTCCTACATCATTTTTTAATCCCCTTGACCAACTTATTTGTTGAGGGTCATTATCAATAAAATTTTCAACTTCTTTCTTTCTTTCTTCAATATTATTTAAAGTTAAACTTTTCACATAAGATTGAAATCGTTCAACCTGAGTATTATAAAACTCTATCATTCTACTCATATTTTGTGTTAATTGCTGATCTGAAAAATTATAAGCCCAAGCTGCGCGACTGGTATTTAAACCAAGTGAATACACATCAAAAATAATTTTAGTAGTTTTATCTTTTTTATCTCCTAACGAAATAAAACTTTCAAAATCATTATTACGTTGGTTAATCCAATCATAATTTTCATTAGGGGTGATTTCTTGCCATTTAATAGTAGAAATATCACCGAAATTTTTAATAATATCGAGTTTTTCTTTTTGACTTAAATAATCACCAATATCATAATAAAATACTTTATTTTCTGATTTTTTATGAGAATTTTTGATTAAGAAAATAATAGCAATAGTAGTTCTTGTACCTTCACCAAAAACATTACCTTTTTCTTGTCTTCTTTGTTCTCCAGAAGTTCTCGCATTACCTCGTAAATTAAAACAATAAATGCTAGTAAATTCATCTACTAAACATTTTCTTAATCCATCCATTGAATTACTATCAATAAAAGAGCCATTTGTAACATAACAAACTATACCTTTATCTTTAATTCTGTCAGTTCCCCATTTTATACCACGAATGTAAGAATCAATAAGAGTATTTTTATTAGTAGCGCTAGAATATTTAGCATAACTATTTCTAATTTTTTCATCTAAATTTTCATATTTGAGATTTTTATTACCATCATTTTCGCTTTTTTGTCCAGCAGAATAAGGAGGATTACCAATAATCACAGTAATATTCCTTTGCTTTTGATTAATTACCCGTTGATTATTTTCAGGAAAGATACTTTCTAACAAATAACCTGCATTTTCAAACATTTGAAATGTATCCGTTAAAACAATGCCATTAAAAGGTTGATAACCATGTAAAGAGGTTGCATTGTGTGAATGTAGAGACGTTCCATGGAACGTCTCTACATCAACGGGTAGAGAAGATTGAGTTAAAAAATGATAACTTTCCTCAATATTAATTGCTGCAATATAATAAGCTAATAAAACAATCTCATTACAATGCAACTCATAACTAAACTTCCGTTGTAAATCCTCTGGTTTAATTAACCCACTTTGCAACAACCGCACCATAAAAGTACCCGTCCCGGTAAAGGGGTCCAAAATATGCACACCCTCATCACTTAAACCCACACCAAATTCTTGTTTTAAAGCAAAATCAGCACTTTTAATAATAAAATCTACCACTTCCACGGGAGTATAAACAATTCCCAATCTTTCTACCAACTTGGGAAAAGCCGCACGGAAAAATTTATCATATAATTCAATAATTATCCTCTGTTTTCCTTCCGCATTATCAATACCACTAGCTTTTTTTCTGACACTTTCATAAAACTTGTCTAAAGTCTTGACTTCCTTCTGCAAAGATTGACCTTCTAACACATCTAACATTCTTTGCATTGTCTGAGAAACCGGGTTATATTTAGTAAATTCGTAACCCTCAAACAAAGCATCAAAAACCGGTTTAGTAATTAAATGTTGAGATAACATTTCAATGGCTTCATCTTCGGTGACATTAGGATTAATATTTTGATGTAACCCTGTGATAAAGTCATCAAATACTTTTTTCGCTTCTGATTCTGAATTTTCTAATAATGCTTTAATTCGGGAAATGTGAGTATCAGCAATCTCCGCTACATTTTTAGCCCATTTTTCCCAATACTGTCTATCACCACATTTAGTAACTATTTTCGCATAAATGGCATTTCTCCATTCTTCAATGGGAAAATTTAATTCTAATTGTTTGTAAGAACTTCCTTTTTTTGCACTTTGAGAACTTCCATTATTTTCAGTTTTACCTCCCACTCCAATCACAGCAATTTGGGGAGGACGACGTTTATTTAATTCTATTTTATTGACAGTATCATTAAATCGGTCATCATGGGAGCGTAAAGCCTGTAAAACTTGCCAAATTACCTTATATTTTTGATTATCTTTTAAAGCAATTTCGGGAGGTATATCAGCAGGAATACCAACCGGTAAAATAATATAACCGTATTTTTTCCCCTCAGCTTTTCTCATCACTCTACCAACGGACTGTACCACATCCACCACAGAATTACGAGGAGTGAGAAACATCACAGCATCTAAAGCCGGAACATCCACACCTTCCGATAAACACCGCGCATTTGATAAAATTCGACAGATATTACCGCTATTTCCCCCCCCTTGTAGGGGGGGTTCAGCTTTTAACCATTCTAATTTACCGTTTCTTTGTAAGGAGTTTTGAGTACCATCAACGTGGTCTAAATTACATTGTAATAAATCTTCATCATCAGGATTTAATTGTTGATATTGATTAATAATATCAGCGAATAATTTAACAATCTTTTGAGAATCTTTAATCGTGCGAGAAAAAGCAACCGCACGTTTCATGGGGTTGATATCTTCTATATCTTCTCCTTGAGCATCTTTAATTAAACGTTTTGCTAAACCATTCCAACAACCGATAATTTTTACCGCGTCATCTAAATCTAATTCATTATTTGCGTCTGCTAATTGTTGTTGAAAAGTTGCACTCACAAATTTTTCATCAACAGCTAAAACCATGACTTTATAATCAGTTAATAAACCAGTGCTGACAGCTTCCCCAAAACTTAACCGATGAAATTCTTTACCATAGATATTTACATCATCCATGGAACATAAAAAAGCGTCATTTTCCTGTGCTTGGACTTTGGTATCATCACTAAATATTTTCGGAGTTGCTGTCATGTAAAGACGTTTTTTAGCTTTGATAAAATCTTGATTATGTACTCTGACAAAATAAGATTCATCTTCACCAGAAATAGTTACACCTGTGGTTCTATGGGCTTCATCACAGATAATTAAATCAAATTCTGGTAAACCTTGTTTCTGTGCATCTGATATAGCTTGAATTGATTGATAAGTGGAGAAAATAACGGTTAATTCTGATTGATTATGTTGATTTTGATTTTGTAGAGACGTTGGATTTTTTTGTAGAGACGTTCCATTTTTTTGTAGAGACGTTCCATGGAACGTCTCTACATTTGGTAGATTATTAACATTTGGGGTATTATTTTCACGGATTTTTTGATAGGATTTAATAATATCATCAGCGTTAGTTGTGGCAGGAAAAGCTAAATCATTAACTGTAATATCTGCAACATCATCATTTTTAGATTTTTTCTTATTTTTACCCACATTCACATCAGAACAAACTGCAATACTATGAAAATTAATATCACTTTCTGCTGTCCATTCTCGCAAAGTTTGGGAAAGTAAAGAAATCGAAGGAACTAAAAAGAGAATTAAATTATTTTCTCTAGGGAAATTTTCCGCAATTTTCAAAGCAGTAAAGGTTTTACCAGTACCGCAAGCCATAATTAATTTACCTCTATCTCCCGTTTTAAACCCAGCGAGGACTTTTTCTAAAGCGGTTTGTTGATGAGGACGAATTTGTTTTTTTGGTTTAAGTTCTAAATGATCAGGATTTTTGAAACTGAATTTATCCCAATTAATGGGACTATTTGCTAAATCATAAATATCAGCACGAATAACAGGAATTTGTTGATTTTCTAATGCTGCTTCGGCATTTTTACTCCACTTGTTTGTAGTGGAAATAATCATGCGTTTTTTAAATAAATTTGTCCCGGAAGCGGTAAAAAATGAATCTATATCTGATTTTTCTAAAGTTTGATCTTCTCCATAACATTTACATTGAATAGCACAATAATCGCCAGTATCTCTGATTACTGCTACTAAGTCAATACCTGTATCAGGCATATTTCCCCGTTTCGGGAAATCCATCCATAACCAGACTTCGCTAAAATACTCTTTATAAATGGGATCAGTTTTGAGAAAATTCAACATTAATCGTTCAAACTTATCACCTAATTCACGGGGAGACGTGGAATTTTGTCTAAATTCTGCTAAAATTGTGTTAATAGTCATTTTTAGTTTTTCCTGGTTTTTTAGAATTATGATTTACAGGATTTTAATTGTTGGTGAGTTTTATAATTTATTTGTCTGAATCAGGATAACCGGTTACTGAGCGAAGTCGAAGTACAGGATTTACAGGATGTTATTGATTAATTGATGGTTTGATTTTGTGTCTTTATTTGTCAGAATCAGGATGTCCAGGATTAAAGGATTTTCAGGATTTTGATTGTTTAATTGTTGGTGAATTTTATAATTTATTTGTCAGAATCAGGATATCCAGGATTAAAGGATTTTCAGGATGTTTATTTGTCTGTCATTGTTGAAATCATAAAATTGTGATTTTACTACCTACAATTTTCATCATCATCCTGTACATCCTCAAATCCTGGTTATCCTGATTTGTGACAATTAATATAATGTTGGGTTTCATTTCATTCTACCCAACCTACAATTTTCATCATCATCCTGTACATCCTCAAATCCTGGTTATCCTGATTCAGACAGTAAAAATGTTAACCATCAATCCTCTAAATCCTCAAATCCTGGTTATCCTGATATGGCTTGCACCACGCTACGCTATCAGACAATTATTCATAAATTAGCCTATTTCCTTCTTTCTTGCAACTTCCGATAAACTGCTTTTAAATCAACCTGATGATGCGCTAAGGCTACAAGAGTATGATAAAACAAATCTGCAACTTCACCAGCAATTCCATCGGCATCATCATCCTTGCAGGCCATGACTACCTCCGCGCTTTCCTCACCAATCTTTTTCAAGATCTTATTATCACCACCAGCCAGTAATTTACAGGTATAGGAATCTTCATTAGGATGATCGCGGCGATCGCAAATTACCGCAAACAATTGTGATAAACTATCCCCTGGTGGTGGTGTCACCGTGCCATCAACCTGGTGAAAACAACTACGTTCTCCAGTATGACAAGCTACATCACCCAACTGCTCCACCCCGATTAACAGAGCATCACTATCACAGTCATAACGAATAGTTTGTACCTTCTGAATATGTCCAGAAGTCGCGCCCTTGTGCCAAAATTCCTGCCGGGAACGACTCCAAAACCAAGTTTCCCCAGTGTCCAAAGTCCTTTGCAACGATTCCCGATTCATCCAAGCCATCATTAACACAGTTCCATCCAAATAATCTTGGATAATTGCCGGCACTAAACCCTTGTCATCGTAGCGAATTTTGTCCACAGGGATAGCAGATGAAAGCGATTTCAGTTCAGAAGAAGACATACCAGTTAATTTACAATAATTCTTTGACTCAAGATACCATTTTCAGCTAATCCCATACCAGAGAAATTCACAAGCAACTTTTCACCCTATCCTAAGATAGAAGCTCAATTTTAATCACCACCTCAGAGGAGATACCCTTGGTAAACACCACCATTAAAACCACAAAATCACAAGAAATCTTTGCTGCTGCTCAAAACCTGATGCCCGGAGGAGTCAGTTCTCCCGTTCGCGCTTTTAAATCCGTCGGTGGACAACCCATCGTATTTGATCGTGTGAATGGCGCTTATATTTGGGATGTAGACGGCAACAAATACATTGACTATGTTGGGACTTGGGGCCCCGCTATTTGTGGTCATGCTCATCCAGAAGTCATATCCGCACTACACGCAGCCCTAGATAAAGGCACAAGTTTTGGCGCTCCCTGCGCTCTCGAAAACGTTTTAGCCGAAATGGTCATTGATGCCGTTCCTAGCGTCGAAATGGTCAGATTCGTCAACTCTGGCACAGAAGCTTGTATGGCGGTATTACGCCTGATGCGAGCCTTTACAAATCGAGAAAAATTGATCAAATTTGAAGGCTGCTATCACGGACACGCAGATATGTTCCTGGTCAAAGCCGGTTCTGGTGTTGCTACCCTGGGTTTACCTGACTCCCCAGGAGTACCAAAATCCGTCACAGCCAACACCTTAACCGCGCCTTTCAATGATTTGGAAGCCGTAAAAGCCTTATTTGAACAAAACCCCCACGAAATCGCCGGAGTCATTCTTGAACCCGTAGTTGGTAACGCTGGTTTTATTACCCCTGATGCTGGTTTCCTAGAAGGACTACGGGAACTTACTCAAGAATATGGGGCATTATTAGTATTTGATGAAGTCATGACAGGCTTCCGCATTGCCTACGGTGGCGCACAAGCTAAATTTGGTGTTACCCCCGACTTAACTACAATGGGTAAAGTCATTGGTGGTGGTTTACCCGTCGGCGCTTACGGTGGTCGTCGTGAGATTATGTCAATGGTTGCCCCCGCAGGCCCAGTTTATCAAGCTGGGACTCTTTCCGGTAATCCTTTAGCCATGACAGCGGGAATTAAAACCCTGGAACTACTCAACAAACCCGGTACTTATGAGTATTTAGAAAAAATTACCAAACAGTTAGCTGATGGATTGCTAAAAATCTGTGCAGATACGGGTCATGCTGCCTGTGGTGGTCATATTAGTGCCATGTTTGGGCTATTCTTCACCGCTGGACCTGTGCATAACTATGAAGATGCCAAAAAGGCTGATACCGCTAAATTTGGTCGTTTCCATCGCGGAATGTTAGAGCATGGTATTTACCTAGCCCCATCTCAATTTGAAGCTGGTTTTACTTCTTTAGCACATACTTCCGAAGATATTGAACAGACATTAGCTGCTGCTAAAGAGGTGCTATCTAGTCTGTAAATAGGTAATAGGCAAGAGTCAAAAGTAAAGATAAATTTCTTTCCTGTTCTCTTTTCCCTTTTAAGCTGTTACGCAGCTAAATTTGATAACCCTAGTTTAGTAGGGATAATTCATGAATTACCCCTACTAGAGTTATAAAAATTAAATGCACTACAGCTTACCTCTGATAATTTTGGGAAATATTTAACAAAGTTTTCCGACAATAACTAAGTATAAATTTCGATTTTTCTTAATAATTTAATATTATTGTCATTAGCCTCGTTATTAATTATATTCGTGCTAAGTAGGTGAACGGCAAAAAACCGTAATATGTAACGAAAAGTAAAATCGCCCAAACCCTCTTCACTCTTGCCTCTTGCCTAGTGCCATAACGACGATTTTCAATGCTAACCTACTTATTTTTATTAAAACTGTCATTGGTTAACCATCTGACTTTCCATTCTGGCATATTATCTCTAAATGTTCGTTTCTGTCAAAAATCTAGAATTGATTTGTCATCTGTAATGCAATAAATTGACTAAACCGATTTTGTCTAGATATACATTTTTAGGTTTTCCAGGATTGCGTTTTCTACCTCATATTTTTCATTAACTAATTTTGAAACAGCACTGAAAAGGTATGCAGTTGTGCAAAACCACAAGCTACAAGGTTCATTATCTTCTCAGTCTATTCTCCGATTAGCTATAGCTATTGCTATGCTGGCATCTTTATCTGTGGCTAGTATTAGTGTTTTTATTGTCCTAAAATTTCGGGATATAGATAATCAAAAATTAGCAACTGCTGCGATCGCAATACCAGAGATAAAAACAGTCACAGCCCTAGGTAGAATTGAACCAGAGGGGGAGGTAATTAAATTATCAGCACCTGTATCTGGAGAAGGAAGTCGAGTCGAAAAGATATTAATTCAGGAGGGAGATATGGTCAAAGTAGGACAGACAATTGCTATTTTAGATAATAGCGATCGCTTGCAAGCGGAATTAACAGAAGCCAAGGCAGAAGTGAGGATAATTCAATCTAAAATAGCTCAAATTCAAGCAGGTGTTAAACAAGGAGAAATTACGGCTCAAAAAGCGATAATTGACAGATTAGCTGTAGAAAGTCAAGGTGATATTGATACTCAAAAAGCAACTCTAGAAAAATTGCAGGCAGAATTACTCAATGCTGAATCTGAAAATAAACGTTATCAAGAATTATATACAGAAGGGGCAATTTCTGCGTCTCAAAGAGATAGTAAAAGCTTGAATGTAGAAACGGCTAAAAAAAGTCTTGAAGCGGCACAATCACAATTAAAAAAGCTGGAATTAAGTAGCCAACAACGAAAAAAGGAAGCTTCAGCAACACTAGATCAGATTTCTGAAGTTAGGAAAGTAGATGTAGAAGCTGCAATAGCCGAATTAAATCGGGCAGAAGTATTAGTGAAAAAAGCTACTATTAATCTCCAGAAAGCTTATGTAAAATCTCCTCAAAATGGACAAGTATTTGAAATCCATACCCACCCAGGAGAATTGATTACTAATAATGGCATTGCTGACATTGGTAAAACCAGTCAAATGTATGTAGTTGCTGAAGTTTACGAAAGTGATATTACCAAAATTCTTCAAGGTAAACAGGTGCGGATAGTTGGTGATATTTTTCCTCAAGAATTGCAAGGAAAAGTAGAAAGAATCGGTTTACAGGTAAGCAAGCAAAATCTCACTAATACAGATCCTTCTAGCAATATTGATAACAGAATAGTCAAGGTTCATATCCGACTAAATACAGCTTCTAGTCAGCAAGCAGCTAAATTTACTAATATGCAAGTTAAAGTAATTATTAGTCTTTAGTCAGTTGTCAGTTGTTAGTAGGGGCGAAGCATTTGGAAGATAAATTATCGGTCATTGCCAAAAATAGTTCTCCAAATGCTTCGCCCGTACAGTTGTTAGTTGTCAATTATCATTCCTATGATTAGTATTTTTCAACAATTTCGACGACGAACTCCTTTGGGTTGGTTGCAACTTACTCATGAAAAAAGTCGTTTATTCGTAGCAATATCAGGTATTGCTTTCGCTGATGTTCTTATGTTTATGCAGTCAGGCTTTCAAACTGCTTTATATGACAGCAATACTAGATTACATCGCAGTTTACAAGCTGATATTATTCTCATTAGTCCCCAAGCCCGTAGTTTACAAAGTATGTCTATTTTTTCCCGGAGACGACTTTATCAAGCAATGGATATACCGGGGGTGAAATCGGCTGAAGCTATGTATTGCAATCATATTATTTGGAAGAATCCCCAAACACATTTGGAAACCGGAGTTTTAATTATTGGGATAAATCCAGATCAACCAGCTTTTGATTTACCAGAAATTAATCAACAATTACAGAAGATTAAATTACCAAATACAGTTTTATTTGATCGGGCAGCCAGAGGGGAATATCAACAAGCAATAAAGAAAATTCAAGAAGGTAAAACTGTCACAACTGAAATTAATGGTAGCACAATTACTATTGGTGGTTTATTTAAACTTGGTGCTTCCTTTGCCGCTGACGGTAGTTTAATTACCAGTGCAAATAACTTCTCCCAAATCTTTGCCAGGCAGCCTACAAGTAGTGTGAACATCGGTTTAGTTAAAATCAAGCCAGGTTATAAAACTGACCAAGTTGTTGCCCAATTAAAGGCTTATTTGAAAGATGATGTTAAAGTTCTCACTCATCAGGAATTTATTGAATTTGAAAATAACTTTTGGAGTAGCAATTCTCCCATTGGGTTTATTTTTAATCTCGGTGTATCAATGGGATTTGTGGTTGGAGTAATTATTGTTTATCAAGTTCTTTCCACAGATGTTAACGCCCATTTGCGAGAATATGCAACTTTTAAAGCCATCGGATATCGTCATTTTTATTTACTAACTATTATTTTTGAAGAAGCTTTAATTTTAGCAGCTTTGGGATTTTTCCCAGGGGTAGCCGTATCTTTAGGACTTTATCAGCTAACCCGAACAGCGACAAATTTGCCCATGTATATGACCATAATTCGTGGTTTACAAGTGCTATTATTAACTATAATTATGTGTGCTATTTCCGGAGTAATTGCTACTAATAAACTCCAATCTGCTGATCCTGCGGATATGTTTTAATTGCTAGTTTACTTGCTTTCGTATTGGCAGCGCATTATTATACTTAAATTTCCCAAGTTATCTTGTTTTGGGTGGCATTTGTTCTGACTTGACCATTTGGGGCAACACTGGGGGATATTCTCACCAAACAACATGAGAAAAGCGGACTCGGTTATGCTACTATTGGCTCGTCTATAGTTAATATAGCTGTATTATGGTACTTAATTAGACATTTTTTAAACATTAATTAAGCAAAAATACTGATAACATAAACCGATTCGACAATTATCAAAGAATAGTTAATCTAGCTACAATTTTATCAAGCAAATATAAAAAAATTTTAGTTAGATAAATGAGATAATAGAAAAGTTGATCATCAAGTCATCGAAAATTATTAATAATGCCTAATTATTCCGAACAGTTTTCAATTACACCTGATGCTTATGCACCTAGATTAAAGCGTCTACGTCAATTTAGTAAGGTATTAGATAATATAATTACCGTTCCCGGAACACAAGTAGGAATTGGTTTAGATCCTATTATTGGATTACTTCCCATAGGAGGTGATGCTTTAGGACTCATACTTTCCTTTTATATTATCATTGAAGCTGCACAATTAGGCGTACCTACAGCCACATTAGGCAGGATGGTAATGAATGTAATTGTTGATTCCTTAGTTGGGGCTATTCCCATGTTAGGAGACTTGTTTGATTTTGCGTGGAAAGCTAATAATTACAATATTATTTTATTGGAAGAATCTTTAAAATCTCCTCAGCAAAATCAAAAAGCAGATAAATCATTTATCCTCATTTTTACTGTGGGTTTATTTCTACTGGCTATTGTCTTAATATCCATCCCCGTGATATTACTAAGAATATTATGGCAAGTCTTCACTGGTAATTAAATTATCCTATAAAATTATGAAAGATTGGTGGCAAGATAATTTTCCTCAAGGACGGCAATATCTCGTTATTCCTGATGCTCAAGGTTATCCAATTCAAATAGCTTATGGTGAAAAAGGTCGAGGTAAACCGCTAATTCTATTACATGGTTTAGGCAGTTGGAGTTATAATTGGCGACATAGTATTGAACCATTATCTCAACATTTTCGGGTAATTTGTTGTGATTTTAAAGGTTTTGGTTTTTCCGAAAAGCCTGTATCTCGTCGAGAAGAAAATGGACATCAAATTATTGAATTAAAACGCATTATTCAAGCTTTATGTGATGAACCACCCATAATAGTAGCAGAATCTATAGGAGCATTAATTTCTTTAGGATTAGCTGGTAAAAATCCTGATTTAATCGGACGTTTAGTAGTAATTAATGCCCCTATTTTTACAGAAAGCTTACCTCATTGGTCTATGGGTTTACTGGCACAAACACCAATAGAGATTATCCATGCAGTTGATAATTTACGTCTCGCATATTGGTTTGCACCTTTAGTCAGAGAAGTTATGGGAACAGAAAGACGGAAGGTATTGTATGATCCTTCCCTGTTAACAGAGGAAGATATTTACTGGATTACTTACCCATTTATTGAAATTCCGGGAACTTTGGTAAAAGTTGCGGAAGATTTACAAATTGCTGCTCAAGAAATTGAGAATTTGCGAACAAATCAGCCAAGTATGTTGAGTAATATTCAAAAAAATCTCAAAAATATTGAATGTCCAACTTTGGTATTATGGGGAGATCAAGATAGTTGGTTTCCTGCTAGTCATGGGGAAAAACTACATCAACATCTTCCCAATTCTCGGTTACAAATTTTGCAAAATTGCTATCATGATGCCTCAACTGGTTCTTCTACTATTGTGAATGCCGCAATTTTGGAGTTTTTAAAAGATACCAATTTCTTTTAAATAAATCTGATTGGATTTTTATTAGATAATAATTGCATTGTCTGAAAATTAGCAGGATTTTCCTGATCTTTTACCCAATTTATCGGATTGTTGACAATGTATTCACGAATATTATTTAATGCTTCCTCATTGCGGATAATATGTTCATAATAATTACGCTGCCAAATTACATTTCCTTTAGCTTTATTCATCCGATTAATTTGGCGTGTAGAAACTGATTTATAATTTTGAGTTATTGCCGCCAAAGATTCTGGTTTTGTCCCATTAATTTTAATTGTTTCACCCGTATAGACTGTAGGGGCGAAGCATTGGCTTGATAAATTTTGTTG
>NZ_VIKZ01000007.1:19496-25833 GCF_009711985.1 Dolichospermum sp. UHCC 0260
AACTCTCAATGATAATAATCCCATGTAAATGATTGGGCATGATCACAAATTCATCTAACTCGACATTTTTAAAATATCGAGGAATAGATAACCAAGAACCCCTTGCTATCTCGCCATTTGTATTTAATTTTATTTCACCATCTACAATTTCACCAAATAAACAATTACGTTGATGGGTGCAAATGGTGACAAAATATGCTCCCTGTTGAGTATAGTCGTATCCTTTTAATCGGATGGAACGGCGGTGGTGAATATTGGAATTGTAGGGCATAAATTTAATAGATGGATTTCTTTGTCATTTTTATGGGAAAGGGTGAAGCATTCGCCAATATAGTTTATCTGTTTGTTCCATATTTTTCTCGTGGAAAGGGTGAAGCATTCGCCAATATAGTTTATCTGTTTGTTCCATATTTTTCTCGTGCGAATGCTTCACCCCTACACAAAATAAAAAGAGAGTGGGAGGAGGCATACCAAAAGCCTGAAATCTCCCACTCTACATTTACTGCTGTAGCGTTTAGAAATATATACAAATACTGTCAAGTCATTGGGGGGGTAATGTAGCAAAAACAGTATCTATATGCGGTTAATATTCCCATTGCAGCAAATGTCAAACCTGATTATTGTTATTATTTTCGACTCCATCAATGGTCAATCAATTATTTGTAAATCATTGTTATTTATGCTTGAAAAATGTTAGCATAAACTCTGGTACTGCATGAAAAAAATCAATATGTAGTAGCCTCTAATAGCCACAATATTGAATTTGTTTATCTTGCATCAATGTAACTTAGGTAATTAAAACTTGGTTGCCAAGTTGGCACTTTCTTAAAAATCTTGTGTTTACAAGTTTCTAGAGGAATCGTGAATCTTGTCTGTCTCTGACAAATTCCGCATTGGTATTGAGGGGATAGATTTTCTCTGGTGGCGAAATTATGAGCAAATTTTTGCTGTCAGATGGAAAATTTGGGGATTTATGACGTTTCTGCGAGGACAATTTTTGACTATTGCGAGTGCGTTGAATAGCTTTTGTGCCTTCTCTTGAGTTTTGCAGTAGGTAGAAAATTACAAAAGAACCACTAGAACAGCAGAAGATAACTGCAATTATCAACCATAAAGGTAGAGGATTACTCGGATCGGAAAATGTGGAAATGGTTGATTGTACAGGGATAAGTGCGGTTTCTTTTTGTTCTTTTTGTGGTACATAGCTAATATAACTCAGTTGATGATATGCAAAAATTGCAACTCCTATAGGAATTAGGAACAAACTCAAGAACCAGATCCCAGGGTACTTTCTCACTAGATTGACGAGAATTTTTCTAGGATCTTTATTTTTTTTAAACTCTTGCTCATTATCCATCACGTTAATCACATCAATCACGCAAATCATTGTTTAGACAAGAGGAAAATATTTATTTTCCCTCTTTACCTAATCCGCTATCTTCTCTCCCTAATCCCCTTAATTAATTGGAGAATGTCTTGAAATTGCTAGTAGAATTAACTGATCTACTAATTTGGCAAAGGGTATATCCGTATTAGCCCAGAGTTGGGGATACATACTTGTAGAGGTAAAACCTGGAAAAGTATTAATTTCGTTGATGAAAATTTCTCCCGTAGCTTCCACATAAAAAAAGTCTACTCTGGATAACCCAGCCGCATCAACAGCCGCAAAAGCTTGTAAAGCCATATCTTGAATTTGTTGTGCTACCACCTCTGGTAAGTTTGCAGGAATGAATAAATCGGCTTTCCCTGGGGTATATTTAGTTTCGTAATCGTAAAAATCACTCTCAAAGGTAATTTCACCAATGACGGAAACTCTGGGGTTGTCGTTACCTAAAACTGCACATTCCACTTCCCTGGCCACAACTCCAGCTTCGACAATAATCCGTCTGTCATGGGTGGCTGCATTATCTAAAGCTGTTTCTAATTCTTGACGCGATCGCACTTTAGCAATTCCTACCGATGAACCTAGATTAGCAGGTTTGACAAAACAGGGATAGCCTAATGCAACTTCAATTTCATCACACAATTTGGGAAATACACAAGCATTTGACCAAACTTGCGCCCTCGTCACAGCTTTATATTTTACTTGAGGTAGTCCCGCTTGGGCAAAGGCCATTTTCATGGCAATTTTATCCATTCCCATTGCTGAACCCAATACCCCAGACCCAACAAAGGGAACTTGGGTTAAAGTCAATAAACCTTGAATTGTACCATCTTCGCCATTGGGACCGTGAAGAACGGGAAACCAAAGCTCAACTTGGGCAGTTTCGGGCGGGAATTGCCATAAATTAGGAGTTATGGAGGGGATTTCTTGGGGAACACCAGATGTTAAAACTTGTTGTGCAACTTCTCCTGCTTGCCAAACACCATCTTTTTGGATATAAAAAGCCAAAATTTCGTATTTATTAGCATTTTCCTCTAAACTGAGGGCTTGAGCGATCGCCCGTGCCGAAATTATTGAAACTTCATGTTCTCCAGAACGTCCACCAAACAGTAAACCCACCCGTAGCTTAGTCATTTTTTTCTATATCTCCACAAATCCACAATTTCCATTATAGGGAAAATGCCGAAAACCCTGACATCTTCTTCTGTTCCCTGTTCCCTTCCCAAAATGTTCGATATAGCTTTGAATATATTCTCAATGTTCTCTCTTGCTTTTCTAGTCAAGTCTATGACCAAAATTTCTTAAAATTTCGGCTGAGGAAGCACAATTCTCATAATAGTTTGCGCCCCATAGATACTCTCAATGGAAAACTCTCCTCCATGTAGTTCTACCAATCTTTTAGCAATTAATAATCCTAAACCAGAACCTTGTTGTTCATACATTTTACGTTCAAACTGGACATAAGCTCCAACATTATTAATTTGCTCCTGAGTCATACCACGTCCATAGTCAATTACAGACAAATGAAAGGCATTATTATGACTATTTCCGACAATCTTCACTGGTGTATTAGGCGGAGAAAATTTAAAGGCATTCGCAATTATTTCTTCAGTAATTTTAGATATTTTTGCAGGAGATATTTGCGCCATACCATCTGAGATTTCAATCGTTAAATCAGCTTCTCTACCAGCTTTTTTGGCAATTTTTAAAGCTACACTTTCAACTATTGATGTGACAAAAGTTTTAACTCCATTATTTCTCAGTGCTGCTACTTTTTCCGGGTTAGATGCTAATAACTCCAGGTCTGCATACATGATAAAATTCACAGTTAATCTATGCAAGCGTTGACCAGCTTTATGAATATGTTGTAGCATTTCTAATATTTCTGCCTGGTCAAATTCTCCATAGTTTGCCATCAATAATTCTGATATTCCTATAATATGATTGAGAGGAGTATTAATTTCATGGGGTAGTGAATTAGTAATACAACTGCGTAAATTATCCAATTTTTCCTGAGTTTTTTGCTCAAATATTGCTTGTTTATTCAGTCTGGTAGCGATCGCTTGCAATAATTGATTAGAATTAAAAGGCTTTGTTAAATAATCATCAGCACCAAGTTCCATCCCTTTACGTAAATCTGACCACTCTGATTTAGCAGTTAAGAAAATTATAGGAATTGTTGCAGTATCACTATGCTGACGCAGTTGAGTTAATACATCATAGCCATCTAACTCAGGCATCATTAAATCGCAAATTATCAAATCAGGATGTTTATCTTTAGCCAACTCTAAACCCTGTAACCCATTTTCTGCAACTAATGTATCAAAATCTGATAAGTGCAATATCTGCCTAAGATTGTTTCTGATTTGAACTTCATCTTCAATAATTAAAATCGTATTCATATAGTTTTGTATCGTAATCAAATGTTAACTATATTAGTAAATTAGCATGATTTTTAGCTCTTTCAGTATCCTTAAAATCATGATACGGAAAATAAAAAATCCCAGTTCACCACAAAACTCAATATATTTGTGTTACCCTAGTACAGTTGTCTAAAATCCGCACATCTGGGAATTCGGGTGTTTCTTAAAATTGAGAAATGCACCTAGATGGAGGTTTAACCCGAATAGGAGTAACAAAATATGCCAGTAGTTTCCTTGGCTCAAATGATGGAGTCAGGTGTTCACTTTGGTCACCAGACCAGACGTTGGAACCCTAAAATGGCTCCTTATATCTACACCTCACGAAATGGTGTACATATCATTGACTTGGTACAAACAGCCCAGTTGATGGATAACGCGTATAATTATATGCGGACCCAATCCGAACAAGGTAAAAAATTCCTGTTTGTTGGCACTAAGCGCCAAGCAGCCGGAATTATTGCCCAAGAAGCCCTCCGTTGTGGTTCTCACTACATTAACCAACGTTGGTTGGGTGGAATGCTCACCAACTGGGCAACTATTAAAACCAGAGCCGAGCGTCTCAAAGATTTAGAGCGGAGAGAAGAAACCGGCGCACTGGATTTATTGCCAAAGAAAGAAGCCTCTATGCTGCGTCGGGAAATGACGAAGCTACAAAAATACTTGGGCGGCATTAAAAACATGAGGAAAGTTCCCGATATCGTGGTTATTGTTGACCAGAAGCGGGAATATAACGCAGTTCAAGAATGCGAAAAATTAGGTATTCCCATTGTGTCCATGTTGGATACAAATTGTGATCCAGACGTTGTGGATATTCCTATTCCAGCCAACGACGACGCAATCAGATCCATTAAGCTAATTGTTGGTAAATTAGCAGATGCTATCTACGAAGGCCGTCACGGTCAACTAGAAGCAGAAGAAGATTACGATGATTATGCTGACGAAGATTACGAATATGATGAAAGTGATAGCACTGAATCTGAAGGCGAAGCATAAGTAGTCTGGCAAACAAGTAGGGGTTTAGCAGCTCTCATTGGTGTCAACTTAGGCTAGGGATAACTTATTTGTTTGGCTGCAACATTCCCGCCCAGAACTTAAGTTCCGGTGTAAAAGCTAAAGTGCGTTAAAACGCACTTTGGTTAACTCAAAGTCAATCATTATCCTATTTACGCTAAAATAGTCGGTTTTAACCGACTTTAGCTTTTAGACAGGAATTTATTCCCTGGCTTCAAGGGACTGCTTTACCCCTACATCCATACTACAGATTGGGATATTTTTTTTGATTGGAAGTCTCTTAAATGATTTTCAAATGAGTCCTGATCGTCTGATAATCTTGAATAATATTTGTATCTGTCAAGTTAAGAATTGAGGCAATATGGCGGAAATATCTGCGAAACTCGTCCAAGAGCTACGCCAAAAAACCGGTGCTGGCATGATGGACTGCAAAAAGGCACTGAAGGAAAATAATGGCGATGTCGAAGAATCCATAACCTGGCTACGGCAAAAAGGTATTGCTAAAGCTGACAAAGGAAGCGCTCGCATCGCCGCAGAAGGTCTAGTAGACACTTACATTCAGCCCGGTGGTCAGGTAGGTGTACTCATAGAGGTAAACTGCCAAACCGACTTTGTTGCCCGTAACGACGCTTTTAAAGCCTTGGTTAAGAACTTGGCACAACAAGCTGCAACCACTGATAGTGTAGAGTCTTTATTGGCTCAACCCTATCTTGAAAAGTCCAGTGTCACTGTTGATGAATTCATCAAAGAAACAATTGCAACTCTTGGTGAAAATATTCAAGTTCGGCGCTTTGTGAATTTCTCTCTCACCACTGATACACCAGGAATAGCAGATAGCTATATTCATACTGGTGGTCGTGTTGGTGTATTATTGGAATTGACCGCTCAAAGTGCTTCAGCCGCTGCTAATGAAGAGTTCCAAAGTTTGGCTAAAAATGCAGCAATGCAAGTTGCCGCTTGTCCTAACGTTGAATACGTTAGCGTAGACCAAATCCCTGCCGAAATTGTCACCAAAGAAAAAGACATCGAAATGGGTAAGGACGACTTAGGCAATAAACCAGAGAACATCAAAGAAAAGATTGTTCAAGGTAGAATTGATAAGCGCCTCAAAGAAATGACTTTACTAGATCAACCTTATATCCGTGATCAAAGTATTTCGGTAGAAGAATTGGTGAAACAAGTAAAATCCAAAGTTGGCGAAGAAATTCAAGTTAGTCGCTTTGTGCGCTATGTACTCGGTGAAGGCATTGAAAAGAACGAAATGAGCTTTGCTGATGAAGTTGCTGCCCAAATGGGTGCTAAGTAATTTTGTGATTAGTCAGTGGTCAGTTGTCAGTGGTCAGTTGTTAAGAATATATACTTAATAATTGGTTGTTGATTATGGACTTTTATTTTTGACTAATAACTATTCCCATTTACAGGCCAGCGCGTTCTGCGTGGCCTGTATTTTATTTAAATGATGATTATTTATTCAAAATCCGTATATTTGTACTACAGAAAGCAACTAACAACTGACAAC
>NZ_VIKZ01000007.1:25991-115683 GCF_009711985.1 Dolichospermum sp. UHCC 0260
ACAACTGACAACCGACAACTAATTAGCTTAAAGTTATGGCAAGAGCAATTGAACGGATAGAAAAAGACATTACTGAATTAAAAGAGGCGATTAGTGCGATCGCTCACGAACTCAATTTAGCCTATACTAAATATATAAATACCTTGGGATCAGCCTTACAAAAACAATTGATTTTGGCTAGTTATTACCTGTGTACCCAAGGATATCCTGATGAATTTCTGAACTTATCACTAAATCAACGGCAAAAATTACAACAAAGCCTTCGTAAATTAAGTCAACAAGCCGCTAAAGAATTAATTAGTTATATTCAACCTCCAGAAGTTACCCAAACAGAAGCAGTTGTAGAAATTGAGGAGGAAGAAGAAAACGAAGAAAACGAAGAAAACGAACAACAACCTCAAGCATTAGATCCTTCTAACCCCATAGAACTAGTTGAATGGCAACAAAATTTAGAGGAAGAGATTCAAGAAACTTTAAAAAAAGTCTCCCAATCAGCTAATATCTTCATCCAAAAAACAGGGGTTTTACCCAAAAAACTACCAGAACCGATTTTAGTCGCTGCCACCGCTGCTGCTGCTGCTTCAGAAGCTTCTAGTAATATGATACCCAGCCCTCCCAATTTATTAAACTTAGTCATAGAAATTAGTAATGAGGAAGATTCCGAAGATTCTAGCCTCACTCAGATTATGGCTATTCACTTACGACTAGGAGAAATAGAATTTGCTGAAGCAACACTATTGTCAGAACGCAAGGCAATTCGTAATATTTTAATGCAATTGAATAAACTCGGACGAGAATATCAAAAAAGACAACGAGAACTTAAAATTGCTGAAGCTGAAGCCGCTTGGCGTGCTAGTTGGTTTGAGGATTAGTACCGCAGGGCGGAATGAAAAATGCAAAATTAAAAATTAGAACCTGTATAGGTTATTGAAAATATATATCTATTAAAACTACATACTCCCTTGACAACTGACAACTGTACGGGCGAAGCATTTGGAGAACTATTTTTGGCAATGACCGATAATTTATCTTCCAAATGCTTCGCCCCTACTAACAACTAACAACCGACAACTGACAATTAACCAATGACTAATGAAATGCCCGATTGGATAAGATTACATAAAGCTTTAGCATTTGAGGCAGAAAAAGGCTTTATAGATTTAGTAGGTAAGCAATATCGCTTTAGTGAATTTCTTTGTTTGACTTTTGGTAATTTCCCAACTGCTTTACCACCAAAGGAAAGACTCCGCTGGCATCAAGTAGGAATGCAATTTGCCAATTATCCAAATTTAACATTACCAGAAAGACAACATTTAGTAGCAGAAGTTAGAAGATATCTAAATCAACTTCAACAAGAGCTAGAAACAGGAGAACCTCAAATAAATTACGAATCTAAAAATCAACATCCCACAACTCCAATTGTTGCCGAAGTTAGTAAAAGACTAGCACCAACACTGGATAAACAACTGAGAGATTTACCAGAAATTGGCATCAGAAAATCCGAGAATTTAGGGCGATTAAATTTATATACAGTCCGTGATTTACTATTTTATTATCCTCGTGATCATATTGATTATGCCCGTCAAGTAAATATTAGTGAGTTAGAAGGAGGAGAAACAGTAACTATCATAGCGACGGTAAAACGGTTTAATTTTTTCACCAGTCCTAAAAATAAGAAATTATCAATTTTAGAATTAATCCTCAAAGATAATACTGGACAAATTAAAGTTACCCGTTTTTATGCAGGTGCGCGTTTTAGTAGTCGTGGTTGGCAAGAAAGTTTAAAACGCCTATATCCTGTAGGTAGTATGTTAGCAGCTTGTGGATTAGTAAAAGGTGGTAAATATGGTTTAACTTTGGATAACCCAGAATTGGAAGTTTTGGCAAATCCAGGAGATACCATTGATTCTCTCACTATTGGGCGAGTTGTTCCCATTTACGCCCTGACTGAAGGAGTAATGGCTAATACAGTCAGACAGGCAATGATGATCGCTTTAACAGCAGCAGTGAATTTAAAAGATCCTTTACCTAAAGGTTTACGAGAAAAATATGCTTTGATGGAATTGAAAGAGGCAATTCCTAATATTCATTTTCCTAAAGATAGTGACTCCTTAAAAATTGCTCGTCGTCGGTTAGTATTTGATGAATTTTTCTACTTGCAACTGGGCTTATTGCAACGGCAAAAAAAAGCGCGAGAAATTCAAACTAGTGCCATACTTGCACCCACAGGTAAATTATTAGAAGAATTTAACGAAATTCTCCCTTTTCAACTGACCGGCGCACAACAACGAGTTGTTAATGAAATTCTCACCGATTTACAAAAACCTGTAGCCATGAATCGCTTAGTTCAGGGTGATGTTGGTTCAGGGAAAACTGTGGTTGCTGTTATTGCTATTTTGGCAGCAATTCAATCAGGTTATCAAGCGGCGTTAATGGCTCCCACGGAAGTATTAGCAGAACAGCATTATCGTAAGTTAGTTAGTTGGTTTAACTTGTTACATTTGCCTGTGGAATTATTAACAGGTTCGACAAAAATAGCCAAAAGAAGAGAAATTCATTCTCAGTTAGAAACAGGTGAGTTACCTTTATTAGTCGGGACTCATGCCTTAATTCAAGATAAAGTTAATTTTCAACGTTTGGGCTTAGTTGTCATAGATGAACAGCATCGTTTTGGGGTACAACAACGGGCAAAGTTACAGCAAAAAGGCGAACAATCTCATGTTTTAACCATGACAGCTACGCCCATTCCTCGGACTTTGGCATTAACTGTACATGGGGATTTAGATGTTAGTCAAATTGATGAATTACCACCGGGAAGACAACAAATTAAAACCACAATGTTAAGTGGTCAACAACGTCCCCAGGCTTACGATTTAATCCGTCGAGAAGTTGCCCAAGGTAGACAAGTTTATATAGTTTTGCCTTTGGTAGAAGAATCGGAAAAATTAGATTTACGTTCGGCTGTAGATGAACATCAAAAGTTACAAGAAAGTGTTTTTCCTGATTTTCAAATTGGGTTATTGCATGGACGCATGACTTCAGCCGAAAAAGAAGCAGCAATTCACAAATTCCGCGATAATGAAACTCAAATTATCGTTTCTACCACTGTGATTGAGGTGGGAGTGGATGTTCCTAATGCCACTGTGATGCTGATTGAACACGCGGAAAGATTTGGTTTATCACAATTGCACCAATTACGGGGGCGTGTAGGACGGGGTGCAGCGCAATCTTATTGTTTATTAATGAGTAGTTCTAGAAGTCCTGATGCTCAACAACGCTTGAAGGTGTTGGAACAGTCCCAAGATGGTTTTTTTATCTCGGAAATGGATATGCGGTTTCGCGGTCCTGGAGAAGTGATGGGAACTCGCCAATCAGGTGTAGCGGATTTTACTTTAGCTAGTTTGGTGGAAGATGAGGACATTTTGCTGTTAGCACGACAAGCAGCGGAAAAGGTGATTGAGATGGATGCAAGTTTAGCGCGTTGGCCATTAATGCAGGATGAGTTGAAGTATAGGTATGAGCGGTTAATGGGTGGCGCGATTTTGACGTAAAATCTTAGTTATCAATGTTGGCACTCCCCCCCAATTATTGAGGGGAATACAAATAGCAGGTGGTAGATCCGTAAACGCACATATCCCTGTTGTAAATTGTTCGCACTTAGGGCTTGCCACAATGCTTTGATAATTGCTTCCATTTATTGTGATCATCATTGCCTGAATCAATGCCTTAGCTTTCAGCATTATTTCTTGAAACTCCATTTGGGGATCAGAAAGTGCCACAATACCACCACCAACACCAATGGAAGTTTGTTCGGCCGTCATCACAGCAGTACGAATAACAATATTCAAATCGGCTGAACCATTTAATCCTAAAAAGCCAATAGACCCAGAGTAAACTCCCCGCGCTTCTTGCTCTAATTTATCAATAATTTCCAGGGTTCTAATCTTAGGTGCGCCAGTCATAGAACCCCCAGGAAAGGCGTTCCGAATGCAGTCTACGGCACTCATATTAGCTCGTAATTGACCGCGAATTGTCGTCACTAATTGATGTACTGTTGCGTAGGTTTCTACATCCATTAATTTGGGTACATGAACCGTTCCCACAGCACAAACCCGTCCCAGATCATTTCTCAGTAAATCCACAATCATCAGATTCTCCGCTCGATCTTTTTCGCTATTTTGCAAGCGATCGCGTAGAATAAAATCTTCTGCGGGTGTTTTTCCTCGTGGTAGAGTTCCCTTGATGGGTTTTGTTTCCACCCAACCTTGGCGATCAATTTGCAGAAATCGCTCTGGAGATGAACAGGCAATTCCCACATCACCAAAGCGCAAAAATGCCGCATAAGGAGCAGGATTGATCTGACGTAATGAACGATAGAATTCCAGAGGATCTGCTGTTGTGTCTGTGTGAATCTGGTTTGTTAAACAAACTTGATAAGTTTCTCCTTCATGAATTTCTTGCAAACATTTTTCAATATCATCAAGATAAGTCTTTTCAGACCTGCTCAATCTAAAAATAACAGGTGTTTTTTTGTTTTGAGGAACAATAGGCGACAGAGGAGGAAGATTGTCAATTTGGTTTTTGATCGCTTCAAACCAATCTTCTGCGGAGGCTGTTTTTCCTTTATGAATTAGACAAAGCAGATAGATAGTTTGCTCTTGGTGATCAATTGCAATCATTCTATCTGCTAACATAAACATGGCATCAGGTAAGGCAGATGTGTGATTGAATTTCCCTCCAGATTCTGCCTTTAATTCATAGCCAAAATAACCCACAAATCCGCAGTTAAAATCAAAAGGTAAATCATTAGATGGGCAATGTCGCCGTTCAATTTCCCGCTGGAGATAATCAAAAATTCCCTCTGTTTTGAAACTGACAGTATCGGACTGTGTAATTGTCAGTTCTTGCCCTTGCGTCCGATAATGAATTAGGAGACTGTTTTCACCACTGTTATCTCCCATGAAAGAAAAGCGAGAAAGACCAGGTTCAACCCGACTGCTATCTAACCAAAATGCACTAGCTGATTTGCCAAATAAATGCACAAACATCTGTTCGGTATCGGGACAAAGTTCGGCTTCGCTTACTGTAAACAAATTCAATTTGCGGTTACAAAGTTCAAATTCCTGTTGCTGTTTTTTGTGAGGAGAATTTGTGGGTAAGTTCCCATTCCCGTTATTTTCTGTCCAATAGTGTTTTTTCGGGCTTTTGCCTTGCTCTTGGGCAAATTTTTGGGTAATTTCTTGAAAATTCTCAAACAAAGTATGTCCATACTCAGTACAGATTGACTCTGGATGAAACTGCACACCCCACATTGGTAAAGAGCGATGGCGCATTCCCATGATCAGGTTGTCCTCTGTCCACGCTATTTTTTCTAAACAGTCCGGTAGGTCATCTGCAACCAGCAAAGAATGGTAGCGCACCACAGAAAAAGGAGAAGGTATTCCTGCAAACAAATCAGTAGCAGTATGATAAACCTCACTGAGCCGACCATGCCGAACTTCAGGTGCGTGAATAACTTTTCCTCCATAGCCAAATCCTAGTCCCTGATGTCCCAAGCAAACGCCTAGAAGTGGTACTTGGGCATTTTCAATCATTTGACGACAGATCCCAAAATCTTTTGATTTCTCTGGACGGCCAGGACCTGGTGAAATTACGATGTTATCAAATTCCCATTGTTTCAGTTCATCCCATATAACTTGATCATTATAAATTACAGTGGGATACTCTCCATTAACTTCTGCAATCAATTGGTAAAGGTTAAAAGTATAAGAGTCGTAGTTATCAATAATCAGGGTTTTCATGTTTAAATCTTCCTAATTAACTCGTCGAAAGGGCTAAAGTCCAACTACATATAAAAGTTTGATAGGTTTCCAGCAATTTTTATCCATAAACTCTATCTTTTAAGATTTCAACATAATTTTGCAGCATTGATTGAATATCTTTGTAACTAAAATATGTCTCCGAAAAGTGCTGTATAGTGGTTTGCCAATTAAGTAGGTTGGCGTTAAAAATTGTCGTTATGGCAAGGACAGAGGCAAGAGTGAAGAAGTTTTGAGAGATTTTACTTTTCTTCACACATTTTGGTTATTTTACGGCCACCTATTTAGTTAAAAAAGGATACTAAGTAAAGTTTGAAATAGTTGATAGAATATAGTATCAGTTTTCACAATATTTATATTCTTTTCGATTCATTGAAGCTACGCTAGGTGTAGCTAATGTTAATAATATCAAGCTTATTAGTGTTATGGATATTCTTTGTTTTTACTGAATAAAAACCCAACTTCGATTTCAGTTGTTCCTATTAAGTGACGTAAATCACATATATATGATTTAGATCCTCCCATAGAAATCGCCATGTTGGTATAATTAATAGTAACTGAACTCTAGCCGAGTCATTAATAGGGAACAAACCAACTGCCGACAGTCTACAACCAGTCTGTCGTTTTTTTTGCTATTAGTAACGTAAAAACTGACGATAATCATAACATATCCCCACAACTGGTTAATAACCTGATGGATATTGCCATAGCCACTACCAATTGTGGGGAATTAAAGACCTTTAAGACATCGCTTGAATGATGTAATCAAAGTAAGGTGCGGTTTCCCCAGCGTCTTCTGCATTCAATAAATCCAAAGACGCTTGTTTGAGGGAAGTGATAGCTTCTACCATTCCAGGAACAGGAACACCTAGAGAGTTGTACATTTCCCGCACACCAACCAAACCAATTTTTTCAATGGGTTCTTTGTCACCAGCAAGTACACCGTAGGTAATTAGGCGTAAATACCAGCCAAAGTCCCGAATACACAAAGCCCGTTGTTTTTCGCCGTAAGCATTACCACCAGGGGAGATAAAGTCAGGGCGTTTTTGCCAAAGTTTTTTGGTAGCTTCTTGAACGATCTTTTTCTCGTTTTCTGAAAGGGTAGCAGCGATTCTTGTTCGCTTTACACCTGTTTCCAAAAATGCTTTGATGTTTTTGAGTTCGCCACTGCTGGGGTAACGCAGTTCGTCGTCAGCTTGGAGAATAACTTGGCTAATTACAGTCATGATTATCTAAATGAACTGAAATATTTATATCTGCTAGTTTACCGACTTAGAGGGACATTCGTGAAGTGTATGGGAAGATAGGGATAAATGAATTTACAATTCTACATTGGGAACTCTCCCTTCCCTGTGAAAAAGTTCCCTCTTCCCTTATAACTGACTAATGACTAATACAATGTGGCGACAAGATGAAATTATCGAACTGGAAATTACTGATTTAAGCGACACTGGTGATGGTGTGGGACGCTTTGAGCAACGGGTGGTGTTTGTTCCTGATACAGTACCAGGAGATATCCTACTTGTCAAATTATTCAATGTTAAGCCAAAATATGCTCATGGACAGGTGCAGGAATTATTGCAAGCTTCGCCTCAACGGGTGCGTCCAAGTTGTATTGTCGCTGATAAATGTGGTGGTTGTCAATGGCAACATATTAAATATGATTACCAGTTATCAGCCAAACGCAATCAAGTAACCCAAGCTTTAGAAAGAATTGGCGGTTTTGTGAATCCACCAATAGATCCAGTTTTAGTGGCTGCTGCATCCTTTGGTTATCGCAACAAAGTTACTTATCCTATTGGTATGTCCGCTACAGGTCATGTCCAAGCTGGATATTATCAAAAAGGTAGCCATAAATTAATTAACTTGAATCAATGCCCTGTGCAAGACCAGCAGTTAAATCCTTTATTAGCTGAAATAAAATTAGATATTCAAAAGCAGGGTTGGCCAATTTATGACGAAACCCGACACAAAGGCTTAATTCGCCATTTGGGTTTACGCATTGGCCGCCGCACAGGAGAAATGCTGCTAACTTTGGTCGTCAAAGATTGGAATTTGCCAGGAATCGAAACCCAGGCACAGCAATGGTTACAGCGTTATCCTCAATTGGTCTGCGTGTCACTCAACCGCAATAGCGATCGCACAAATGCTATATTTGGATCAGAAACCCGTTGTCTAGCTGGAATTCCTTACCTGCGAGAAAAATTCGCCGGACTGGATTTTCAAATCGGACCAGATACCTTTTTCCAAGTGTACACAGAAACAGCCGAAGCACTTTTAGAGGTGATTCAGTCAGAACTAAATTTACAAGGTCATGAAGTCCTAGTAGATGCCTATTGTGGTATAGGAACTTTAACTTTGCCCCTGGCCAAACAAGCACGGCAAGTCACCGGGTTAGAATTGCAATCAACAGCAGTAGAACAGGCAATTGTTAATGCCCAACAGAATGGAATTAATAATGTGACTTTCCAAGTCGGCCCAGTGGAAAAAATTCTCCAGAATTTGGAAATTGTACCAGATGTGGTCTTACTTGATCCGCCCCGGAAAGGATGTGAAGCTAACGTTATCAAAACATTAAGAAACCTGAAACCATCTCGCATTGTTTACGTCAGTTGTAAAGTAGCTACTCTTGCCCGTGACCTAAAATTGCTTTGTGAAGATGGGCTATATAAACTCACAAGGGTGCAACCTGCGGACTTTTTTCCGCAAACGGCTCATGTAGAAGCAGCCGCTTTTCTGGTGTTATCGGACAATGATCAGGATAGTTAATTCTTCACAAAAATAAAAATCAGAAATTTGTAGTCTAGTGGATACTCATAATGCTAGAATGAAATTACATAAAAATAGAAACTCATTTTGTTTTAAAGAAATCGAAGCTGCATAGACTCTTAATCAAGGTGAATAAAATTGTGTTAATTACAAAATGAGCAGTTAACGAGAATATCTTTCTCCTCTTGTTCAAAAATAGCAGTTTTTACTCATCTGCTAAATGAACAGATTAACTTAAGCAAATTGTAAATAAGCAATATGAATTCTCCCACTGAATTGCTATGCTCTAGCATTTTTATAAATTTAGTTTTACAGAGGCAAGTTTGAAGGCAGCATGACTACCTAATTTTGATCAGAATGCCCAAAAAAGCAAACTGATGTCTAGCTAAATATAAAGCTACGGGGTTTCTCTTGTGATTACCATTTCTCTTCGTCCAGTTGGGCGTTATTGGGGGACAATTAGTTTTGCCTCCACCCTTTATCTTTGTCCAATCCTAGATTTACTCTTGACTGATATTCCGGCAAAATTACAATCTGAACTGCGACTAGGACTCCAAGAAGCCCTAGTAAATGCCGCTAAACATGGGAATAATCTTGATCCCGGCAAATTCGTCGTCGTTCGGTTCTCATTAATAGATAATCAGTATTGGTGGATTATCTCAGATCAGGGTAGCGGCTTCACTCCCTCCCTCGAAGGTGATAGTGATTCCGATGACTATTTACCACCAGACGAAGCTGAAAGTGGCCGGGGTATGTCCTTACTGCATCAGATTTTTGATCAAGTAAAATGGAATCGCAAAGGTACAGAACTCACGCTTTGTAAGCAATTAGAAAGCCGTCGTTTATTATCTTTGCGACGGTGAGAGGTGACTCGAAAAAGTTCTTTTTTTTACTTTGCGCGTCTGCGGTTTTAAAGTAATTTATCTAACCACAGAGGCACAGAGGACACAGAGAAAAAATTTTTTTACTCGGCTACAGGTGAGAGTTATTCCTTTATAGTCTCACGATTGTGTCCGTGAGTTGGGCAGGGAGGGGCGGAAATTGATTTATCTAGCCAGCCTACAGCCTGTTCTAGCCTTACTTTTGCCTCTTGGGGTTCATTTTTGACCAAAAATACCATGGCAGCGGCTGCCTGTTCACTAGCGCGGGAATTGCGGTTAGACTTGAGACGATGCCAATCATCAGGAGAGATACTCAGCCTTTCCATGAGTGCCTGTGCTAGTTCTAGAGTGCTAATTTCATTTAGTTGGCTAGTTTGTGACATAAGACTAAGTGTTGAGTTAAGAGTAAAAGTTATGATTTAATCATCATAGCCAATGACTAATCACCAATGACTAATTTAGACGAAAATCCCCAGCCAGATTTTGCACAGGAATTAGAGGAGGTAGAAACTTCACTGCGATTCTTGAAAGATAGATATACCCAAGTGCAAAATGATCAACAACAACAGGCACAATGGCAACAGGAATTAAAAAATTTAAAGCAAAATAGAAAGCAGACTCCAGAAATTAAGAACGAACTAAGCCGCCTGCAAAAACAGTTAGAAACCTTAGAAATAAACCTAGAAAGCCACTTGTTTTCTTGGAGTAGCCTAAAAAGACCTTTTTGGCAAGCTATCCGGTTTGGTGGTTTAGGCGTTATTATAGGTTGGTTATTAAAATCTTGGGTGGGGTGATTTAAAATATCCCCGACTTCTAAGATCCCCGACTTCTTGAAGAAGTCGGGGATCTGATCCTTTAAAAAATACAAATTTTAGAAAATGCTAAATCGTCGTATTGCGGAAATATTAAGAAGTGGTAAACCCGAAGAAACTTTGGTAGTCCAAGGTTGGGTAAGAACAAAACGCGAATTAAAAGGATTTGCGTTTCTGGAAGTTAATGATGGTTCATCTTTGGGGAATTTGCAAGTTGTCATTAATCAAGACTTACCAGATTATCAAGGAATATTAAAACAAATCAATACAGGTGCTTCTATAGAAGTATCAGGAGTGCTGGTAGCTTCTCAAGGTAAAGGACAAAGAATAGAATTAAAAGCAGATACAGTGAAAGTATACGGAGACGCTGATCCTGATACCTATCCTCTGCAAAAGAAACGTCATTCCTTTGAGTTTCTGCGAACCATCGCCCATTTGCGTCCTCGAACTAACTCCTTTGGTGCAGTATTTCGGGTGAGAAATGCTTGCGCTACTGCTATTCACCAATTTTTTCAACAACGAGGCTTTTTATGGGTGCATACTCCCATTATTACCGCCAGTGATTGTGAAGGTGCAGGTGAATTATTTAGTGTTACCAATTTCAATTTAAAGAATGTTCCCAAAACCGAAAATCAGGAAATTGATTATAGCCAAGACTTCTTTAGTAAACCTGCATATTTAACAGTCAGTGGCCAATTAGAAGCCGAAATCATGGCTATGGCTTTTACTAATGTCTATACCTTTGGTCCCACATTCCGGGCGGAAAATTCTAATACTTCGCGTCACTTAGCCGAATTTTGGATGGTTGAACCAGAAATGGCTTTTTGTGATTTAGAAGGTGATATGGATTTGGCTGAGGAGTTTCTCAAACACATTTTTAAATATGTGATGGAAACCTGTCCTGAAGACATGGAATTTTTCAATGAACGGATTGATAATACTGTTTTAGAAACTGCAAATAACATTATTAACAATCAATTTGAAAGATTGACCTATACAGAAGCAGTCAAACTTCTAGAAAAAGCCGATGTTAAATTTGATTATCCTGTGAGTTGGGGTGCAGATTTACAATCAGAACATGAACGCTATTTAGCCGAAAACCTGTTTAAAAAGCCTGTCATTGTTACAGATTATCCCGCACAAATCAAAGCTTTTTATATGCGGTTAAGTGACGATGAAAAAACCGTCCGCGCTATGGATATTCTCGCACCGAAAATAGGGGAAATTATTGGTGGTTCACAACGGGAAGAACGGTTAGATGTGTTAGAAAAACGGGTTTTAGCACAAGGTATGAACCCGGAAGATTTGTGGTGGTATTTAGATTTGCGTCGTTATGGTACTGTTCCCCATGCTGGTTTTGGTTTAGGGTTTGAAAGATTGGTGCAATTTATGACGGGTATGGGGAATATTCGGGATGTGATTCCGTTCCCCCGCACACCCCAAAGCGCGGAGTTTTAATGAATTTAGAGACGTTATTAATAACGTCTCTTTCAAAAATATTATTTTTCTAATTGCTAACTTTGTGGTTTAACCAAGTTACCAAATCAGCAATATCAGAAAAATCAAATAATGCTTCTCCTAAATCTTCTAAATCGTCAGCAGATAAATTTCTAACTTTGGTCATTAATGAATCATAGATATCACCAAAACGTTTTTTAAGCTGACGACAAATAATTTTCAATGCCTCTTTTTGCACGATATCTTGATAAATGACAGACTCTTTCATAATATCCTCCCGGAGAAATTGACGAACTAAATCTTTTCCAAACCGTAAACCTGCGAGAACTTCTACACAACCAGCAATATTTTGTTGCTGTTCCCTATCTGGAATTGTAGCGACTTTTTGAGCTACTTGGGATAATAAACTTTGTGCTGAGTCAGTGCGGGTTAAAGTTGCTAAAGGTAATAATGCGGAATTATCTAAAAATACCTTTGAATCTTGCTCCCAAAGACGCACAACCTCAAATTACTCCATTATGATTTTTCACCACATATTAAAATATTAGATTAAAAGGAAAAGTCTTATTCAAAACATATATTTTATGTTCAAATATACTTTAAATAAATAATTTAGCTGAAATTTAACTCCCTCTTCTTCTAACAGTTTTTCTACTAAACACCGTCGTGTTAAAGATTGTATAATTTGCAAAAATCTAGCATTGGATAATTCAAAATCAGCAGGTTTTTGGAAAATATCTATAAGTTCATTTTGTGTCGCTAACCAGTTGATAACCTTATTTTCTAATTCTGATAAACGCTCTAAATGATTTTCTAAAAGTGCTTCTATATCTCCTAAAAATAGATCATCATTAGCTGTTAAAAATAGGGAAACTTGACCATTAAAAAATTCTATTATAGTTAAGATTATGATATTTAACCACCCAGGATGACCTTGGTAAAGTCTGATTAATTCATCCCATTTATCCTCATCTTTTAAGCCTTTTTCTCTCAATATTGCTTTAGCATCTTCTCCTAAACCCTGAAGATATAATGTTTTTGTGTGTTTGTTTTGAATTTCTAAAGTTTCTATATCTGGAGGTTTTTCCGAACTAATCAAAATTAAACAACTTTGATGATATGAGGTGGCAATTTGTTGAAAAAATTTACTATAATCTTTATATTCTGTTAAATATTGGCCTGCTAAGTTACCAAATTGAAAAATATTATCCACGTCATCAATGATTACTAAACAACGAGATGAACGAAAATAATCTATGATTTCAGGTAATGGGTTTTGTGATTGAGAAAAAAATTGTTTAAGTTCATCTTTAAGAGTTATCAGTTGAGGAAGATGATCAAGACTGCGATAAATAATATAATCAAAATTAGCTTGAATTTCTGAGATTAATTTCAGAGTTAAAGCAGTTTTGCCTATTCCACTTAATCCATAAATTGTGATAAGTCTAGTTTTATTTTCTAATATCCATTCTTTCAGGGTAGAAATTTCTGAAGTGCGTCCATAATTATAGTTTAATTCTGGTGCTTTTGTTAAGTCAATTATTGGGGTTTGATGTTTGGGTTGAGGAGGTTTAAAATGCTCTTGTGTATTATTTACAATTGGTAAAGACTTATCACAAATATTAATATTACCTTCACCATTAACTTGCACACCAAAATTATCCCTTTGAGAAACACGATATTTCTTTTCTACTCTAGAACGAAAATTATCTTTATTCAGATTTTCTCCTAATGATTGTCCTAGTTTTTTCCATAATTTAGCTGCTTCTTTTTTGATATGAGATTCACTGCAATTATTAAATCCTACAGCTATTTGCCAATATTTTTGACCTTGCCAAACACCTTTGAGAATTGCTTCTTCCACAGGACTAATATTTTCACCAGTCGTCTCAAAAATTAAATTATCAGCGTATTGTAAAACATCCTCGATATTATTCATCTGTATTTACACTAAAGGTATTTAAAATAAATATATTATACCGAATCCTACTAAATTACTGCGAAATACTGCCAACATTGTGTACTAAATCCTACTCTGTGCTAACAAAGAAGAAAATACAATACTGCATATAAAGTAAATTAGCTTAAATCATTCTAATACAGCACTTGCATGAAGTGATGATTTCTAGCACAAAATAATTAGCAAGGGTGATCTAAGCTATGTACCAAGAACTATTGAGTAGTTCCAAGCCAGGGTTGATAATCATCATGATTGACCAATCAGGTTCAATGTCCGATTCTTATGACAACTCAACTAAGGCTAACTTTGCTGCATTGGCGGTTAATAGAGTCATAGCCGAAATTATTACGGCTTGTACAGCAGGCGATGAAATCAAGGACAGATGTTATGTCGCTGTAGTTGGCTATGGTTCAGGTGTCAACGTAGCTTTTCTAGATAAAGTATCGGATTTAGCCAAAAATCCCAACACAACAACGCTAAAGAAAAAGGTTTCTGATGGTGCAGGTGGACTTGTTGAAGTAGATGAAGTAGTTAGAGTTTTTGTAAATCCCACTTCCAGTGGTGGTACACCTATGACAGAAGCCTTTAAACAGGCTTATCAAGGCGTAGAAAAATTTATTTCTGGTAATCCAAATAGCTTTCCACCTATTGTTATTAATATTACTGATGGAGAGCCAAATGATATTAACACCGCAGCTACTGAAGCTAAAAAACTAGCACAACTAAAAACTGCTGATGGCAATGTGATCATTATGAATGCACATATTTCTACAGCATCGGCAGGTAAAGTAGAGTTGCCAAGCGATAATTCTGGCTTTAGCGGTAATAAATTTGCAAACTTTTTGTTTGATATTTCCACTGTTCTACCCGAAAATCTTGCCAATAGAGCTAAAGATGTAGGTTTTAATGTTCAGCCCGGTTCTAGAGGCTTTGTATTTAATGCTGATGCTGAAACCTTGATCAGAATTCTAAATTTTGGTTCTTTAGGAGCTTTACGCTAAAGTTTCCTGTCACTCAACATTATTCGGGGTTAACAAGAATATGTCAATCAAACTTATTTTCAATGGTAGAACGCATAAAGAAAACGAAAGCATTAATGATTGTCAAGATTATTTTCAAGCTAACCTCGAAAACAATTGTTTTGCGATCGCTGATGGTGCAAGTCAATCATTTTATCCGAGTATATGGGCAGAACTTCTTGTTAACCATTTTTGCCAAAACCCTGAAATTAATCAAAATAACTGGAATGATTGGCTTCAACCTATTCAAGAAAAATGGTTTCAAGAGGTAGAACAGCGAGTAATAAAAGCTAAAAATGAAAATAGACCTATTTGGGTTACAAGTCAAAATCGCTTCAATTTCCGTGAACCAGCAACATCTACATTCATAGGGTTGCAACTTATTGAAGATCAAGTAAAAGGTTCTATTGTTGGTGATAGTTGTCTATTTATTGTAGAAGGTGATCAATCAAGCAAAACATATCAACTGATTCAAACGTATTTGTTAAAAACATCTAGAGATTTTAATGATAGTCCAGGATATTTTGCAAGTTATAAGAAAGACAATAACTTTACACCTCATGATTTCAAAATATCTTTAAATCAGAAAAAATCCTCAAATAATCTTTATTTCATTTTGGCTACAGATGCTCTATCTGAATATATCTTTAAATGCACAGAAAATGATGGAAATAATATTTTTGAAACTTTACTAAGCATTTCTTCACCAGAAATATTTGAAGATTTTGTCGCATCTGCTAGAAATTCTGACAATATAAAAATGAAAAATGATGATGTAACACTGTTAATTTTATCTATACCTAACAGAAGCATAGATAGGTCTTCTCTACAATCAAGAGATGAAATAGAAGGAAATAGAAAAGTTTTTCCATCTTCAATCAATGAAGGGTATGGTAAAGAAAATAAGTCTTCTTTACAATCAAGAGATGAAATAGAAGGAAATACCAAAGTTTCTCCAGCTTCAAGCAATAAACAGTCTAGCAAAGAAACCCAAAACAGTTCAAACGTTATTTTTCGTCAACCGATTTCTGCTGTTCAATTTCCTAATCTAACACAGAAAAGTATTCCAAAAGTTCCGATTATTAGTAGTTATGATGAGCTTGTTTCAATCAATAAAGACTTGAGAAACGAAAACACAATATTAAAGTATCAGCGTTTGGGTTTAGGTATTTGTCTTTTTGGAATATCGCTATTATTTGGTATACTTATTAACGGAAAACAAGAAAATATTACTAAATTAGAACAGCCAGCCAATACAAATTCAAATCAGGCTAAAACAAAAGCAACTCCTGTATCTACCGAAAAATCTAAACTTACACTACTTAAAAAAGGAATTAGCATATACAAGGATAAAGAGCTTACACAGGTTCTTATAGACTCTGTATCTAATCAATATACAGTACCAATCGTAGAGGAAGTAGACAATTGGATTAAATTTAAAATGCCTATTTATATTCATCAAACCCTAATTACAGATCCTTGCATTAGTTGTAAAAGTGATGAAATTGAAACAATCACACCCGATACCAATATAGTAATTAATCTTAGATCATCACCATCAAGGAATGGAATTCTTTTTGCACAATTAAAAGATAAATCAAAGTTCAAGAAACTCGAAGTTAACTCAGGTTGGTATAAATTTGAATTTGTGGGATATATAAAAAAATGACAATTAAATATCCGCTTAGAGGCGAATATGATACGGCTGTTAGGAATCTTGATAAATTCGTACTTGACAGTGTTTTGAAGGTTGGAAAACCTGCTATGCAACCCCAAAACCCTACTCTTTTACGTTCATCTAATGGTGGAAAAGCTATTGTTTATGAAATTACAGCAAATACAAAAAAGTATGCCATCAAATGTTGGGTAGAAGATTTAGGTGATTTAAAAATTCGCTATAAAGCAATTGATGAGTACCTTAAAAAAGTTAAACTTCCTTATTTTGTAGATTTTTCTTATAATGAACAAGGGATTTTAGTGAATGGTCAAAAATTTCCAATTATTAGAATGGAATGGATTGATGGTATTAGTTTTAGAAGATTTTTAGCTAATAATATTAATAATCCTGCTCTTATTCGTGACTTCGCTGAGAAATTCTTAGAAATGGTAAAGGTTCTACACCAAAATAATATTTCTCACGGAGATTTACAACATGGTAATATTATGGTGCGTAAAAATGGAGCTATATGTTTAATTGACTATGATAGTTTGTATGTTCCCCAGTTAAGCAATGAAAAAGATAATATTAAAGGAATACCAGGATATCAGCATCTTAACAGAAATAAATTAATTAAACTTAGCCCAAAATCGGACTATTTTTCAGAACTTATTATTTATTTATCATTGCTTGCTATATCAGAAAAGCCAAGCTATTGGAAACAAATAGAGAAAGAAGAAAGACTACTCTTTTCTGACAAAGATTTAGATATTACTAAATCACCTCAGATATTTGCAGAGCTTAAAAATCTCTCGGATGAAGTTCAGTATTTTACATTAGAATTAGAGAAGTTTTGTCGAGAATCAGATATTGAAAAATTGCAACCACTTGAGAATTTAGTAACTGCTTATACTGGTTCAAAAGTAAGTTGGGATTTTGTACCTAATGCCATTCCAAATTTATCCGCAACATCAACAATTCCTGCACCAATTCCTATAGATTTAAAGAGTTCTGGTTGGAATATCGTAGTAACAAATACAACTAAATCCCCTACAGTAAATAAATCCATTCCAGTAAATGTCCCAAGTTCAGATCCTTGGGGTAAACTCGATACCAATCAATCCAATGCTTGGGATAAACTAGATGGAAATAAAACACCTACTAAGAATGCTTGGGACAAATTTGGTCAGCTTGAGAAAAGCAAGAAGACAGAATCGGCTACAGACGAAAATAGCTGGAATAAATTTGATAATATGTGGAATAAATTATTAAAATCTGCCTCATCTATCTGGAGTAGATTTGTCAAGTGGTTTAATTAACTAAGAAATTAACCAATTTTCTAACTGTAAATCTTTAACTCTAGTTAAATCAGAATCGTGAGAAACTAAAACTAAATTATGAATAATAGCGGTAGCAGCTATTAAAATATCTGCGTCCTGAATAATTTTACCTCTGTTTGTTAAATCAGCATGAATTTCGGATGCTTTTTCAAATATTCTCAGATCATCTAAAAACAAAATAGGATAATCTTGACAAAATTGTTGAAACCAAGCCAACTTCTTAGTCGCATTACTTCTTAAAAGTCCTCTTTGAACTTCATAATAAGTTATGCCACTAATACCGATAAATTCACCTTGACGACGTATTTCTGTAATTTTCAATGCCACTTCAATATTCTGTTTTAGTGAGGCTGAAACAATATTCGTATCTAGTAAATAACCCATTTAACCCCCACGTTTTACAGATTCATCAAAAATTTGCATTTGCTCTGGACTCAAATCATTTAACATTCCTGAAACTAAATGTAAAGATAAAATACTTTTAATCCGTTTCGTTAATTCCCCCTGAGAGATATTATTAACATCAGGAACAGCAATAGGATCAAAATTACGATTAATCACTTCAATCATTTTCTCTCTATCTAAATTTTCTTGATAAAGAGGATTATTGTCAATTAAAGTTTTGACAATTTCGGGTAATTTTTGATAATTAGATTGATGATTAATAATTTGAGTCATAGTTAAGCCTCCTCAAAATAATATCGTTGTTGGATAACTTGCAAACCTATTATAACAGCTACAATATCCCCGCAAAGGTAGAAAGCAACAAAAAACAGCCGCCCCCTTGCGGAAGCGGCCATTATTCAAACTAGGAAAACTACTAAAAGATTTTAGTAATCGTAATCTCCACCCATACCAGCGCCAGCAGCAGGAGCGCCATCTTTAGGTTCGGGCTTGTCAACAATAATACATTCGGTTGTCAACACCATACCAGCGATAGAAGCAGCGTTTTGCAGAGCAGAACGAGTTACCTTAGCAGGGTCAACAATTCCAGCTGCCAACATATCAACGAATTCGTTGGTAGAAGCATTGAAGCCAATGTTGAAATCCTTCTCTTTCACTCTTTCAGCAATAACTGCGCCGTTTTGACCAGCGTTTTCTGCAATTCTCTTTAGAGGAGCAGGTAAAGCCCGAACGACAATTAAAGCACCAGTCAACTCTTCATCTTTGAGGTTGCTGTGCGCCCAAGCTTCCAATACAGGAGCGAGGTGAGCCAAGGTTGTACCACCACCGGGAACAATACCTTCTTCTACAGCAGCCTTGGTAGCGTTGATAGCATCTTCCAAGCGGAGTTTCTTGTCTTTCATTTCGGTCTCGGTAGCTGCACCAACTTTAACTACAGCAACACCACCGGACAATTTAGCCAAACGCTCTTGGAGTTTTTCTTTGTCGTAGGAAGATTCGGTTTCATCCATCTGACGACGGATTTGTTCGCAACGAGCCTTAACACCAGCTTCATTACCTTCAGCCACAATTGTGGTGCTGTCTTTGGTGATGGTGATGCGGCGGGCTTTACCTAAGCTTTCTAACTTGGTGGTATCTAGTTTCAAACCAGCGTCTTCGGTTACGAGTTGACCACCGGTGAGAACTGCGATATCTTCTAGCATAGCCTTACGGCGATCGCCAAAACCAGGAGCTTTCACAGCAGCCACGTTAAGAACACCGCGTAAACGGTTAACTACCAAAGTTGCCAAAGCTTCTTTTTCGATGTCTTCAGCAATAATTACCAAAGGACGACCGGAACGAGCTACTTGTTCGAGGACAGGAACTAAATCTTGTACCAAAGCAATCTTCTTGTCAGTCAACAAGATGTAAGGCTCATCAAAAACGGTTTCCATCCGTTCTGCATCGGTAGCGAAGTAAGGGGAAATATAACCCTTATCAAAGCGCATCCCTTCGGTAATTTCCAATTCGGTGGTCATAGACTTCCCTTCTTCTAGGGAAATTACGCCTTCTTTGCCCACCTTGTCCATAGCTTGAGCAATCATAGCCCCGACTTCTTCGTCGTTACCAGCAGAAATTGCCGCAACTTGAGCGATCGCTTTAGAATCTTCTACAGGGCGAGCGTGTTCAGCAATTTTTTCGACTAAAAAGGCAGATGCTTTGTCAATACCGCGCTTCAATAAAATCGCATTAGCACCAGCAGCAACGTTCCGCAAGCCTTCTTTAACAATGGCGTGAGCCAAAACGGTAGCTGTGGTTGTACCATCACCAGCAGCGTCATTGGTTTTGGAAGCAGCTTGACGAATTAGAGCTACACCAGTATTTTCGATGTGGTCTTCTAATTCAATTTCTTTAGCGATGGTGACACCATCATTAACGATTTGTGGTGCGCCAAATTTCTTTTCTAAAACTACGTTACGACCTTTAGGTCCAAGGGTAACAGCTACAGCTTCAGCGAGAATATCAATACCACGCTCTAGAGCGCGACGGGCGTTTTCGTTGTAAATAATGCGCTTTGCCATAATAAGTCTAAATCCCGGTAGTAAATTAAATTTTTCTGATTTTCAAAGAAATTGGTGAGTGGTGAACAGGTAATTCGGAAAAATCCTTACCCATCACCCATGCCCAATTAGCTGACGATTGCTAAAATGTCTTTTTCAGAAAGCAATACATATTCTTCTGTAGCCAACTTGATATCGGTGCCAGCATACTTGGAGTACAACACTTTATCGCCAACATTAATGTCCATTGTTTGACGAGTCCCGTCGTCATTGCGCTTGCCAGGTCCAACAGCGGCTATTTCGCCAACTTGGGGTTTTTCCTGAGCATTATCGGGCAAAAACAAACCGCCTGCGGTTTTTTCTTGGGGGGCGCTCACTTTGATGAAAACGCGATCGCCCAGGGGCTTAACGGTGGAAACGCTTAAAGATACGGCTGCCATACAAAATTTTTTGCTAAATTAGCACTCTCGACTCATGAGTGCTAATCTAGCTTTATATAGGACATAATAGCAATCATGACTGGTGTACGGGTTTCCGAACTAGGGCTAGGGTAGCAATACTTAAGTGCAAATATCCAATTATTTTAGTTGTCAGGGTTTGTTGCGTAGGTAATGAATATTTTGATATGGACAACTTTATTTGCAAACTTGGGAAATTGTTATAGAACTGTAATCAGGGATCTACTCAATGAGTAACAGCACCGTGATCCACGAACAGGCATCTCATCCCTAAAACTACTAGGGAACTGGGAACAGGTAACAGGGAACAGGTGACATTACCAATTACCAATTACCCATTACCAATTACCTATTGCCCAAAACAGATAAATGCTCAATTCTGTTACAAATCGGCTAGTCTAGAACTTGGTAATGCTGTTAACAAGGACTGGGGGAGCGATCAACCCATCAGTTAGCACACAGTTATTCCATAGGCATCTTCACAGCCCAAGCCAAAAACTTGCGTGTTTGTTGTTCTAGAACGATAATGGTAGTTTACCTAGATGGGGTCTGGTATCGCCAATTAAATCCAGAAGTCATGAGAGCAGGTCATCCAAGACCAGTAAATTGGCCATGAGGATGGTGAAAAAATCTGTATTTTTAACCCATGCTTTGCCAAAAAAAACTTCCCGGCTGATTTTGAACCTCTGATAGAGGCTTCACATCCTAAGGATAAGTAGAGCAGCAGTATGCCAATGAAAGCGCAGGTGAGTTTTGAACTAAGGTCATCTTGAAAAATACCGACTTGTGATTCACAAGGACGATAATTTAATCAGGGTTTTCAGCCTGCAACTTTCAAATGGATCTATAATAGCGCATTATAAAGACTACTGCTATACGTATCCTTACTAGACTTTTTCCATTCACCTGCAAGTCTGTTGAAAGTAACTAACACTTTTAAGACTTAGGGGAGTTAAAGTAAGTTAAGTGGGAAAAAAGACAACATCCTAAGTCATCCACCATACGGGATAACTATATCAATACCTTAATGGATCGAAGCGCGAGAAGTGCCACTGTTATGAAAGAACCCAGCATGAAAGACCACAAAAGACTTCTATTCATTGATGATGACCCTAACCTCATCTTGCTGGTGAAGGATTACTTCGAGTTCCGGGGCTACGAAGTCATCACGTCCGCCAATGGCAGAGAAGCCCTGGATCTTCTAGAAACCGAAGTTCCAGATATGATCATCTGTGATGTGATTATGCCGGAAATGGACGGATACACTTTTGTCGAAGAAGTCCGCAAGACTGAACGAACTAGTTGGATTCCCGTTCTTTTCCTCTCAGCTAAAGGTCAAAGTGCAGACCGAGTTAAGGGGTTAAATAAAGGTGCTGACGTATATATGATCAAGCCCTTTGAACCGGAAGAACTCGTAGCACAAGTAGAATCCTCACTCAAGCAAACTGTACGTTGGAAAGAACATCAAACCAAGGGTGGGGACAGCAGTTCTCGTATCCAAGTTCCTTTCGATGTCCAGTTAACCCCCACTGAACTGAAAGTAGTCCAGTTTGTCGCTAGGGGTTTAGCAAACCGCGAAATCGCTGAAGAATTAAATGTCAGCCAGCGGACTGTTGAAAGCCATGTGTCCAATATGTTGGGCAAAACCAATCTCCACAACCGGACTGAATTAGCACGGTGGGCGATTGAAAATCAAATGGCTTAAACAATTTTAGATTTTGGATTTTGGATTTTGGATGATTTATCTAAGGTCTAAAGTCCAAAATTTTTGATTTTGGATTTGGGAAAATTACGCTGGAGAGGGAAAATCTACATCTTCATAAAGTTGCGTCATTGTTCCTGCAAAGTTAATGCTTTGTAATTGAAATGAAGTTTCTTCTCCTACATAAGACTGTAATACCCAAAGTCCATCTTCATTACGGCGGAAACATTCAACTCTCGGTTTTTTCGGATTAATTAAAATATATTCTTGTAAAGTTTCTATAGTTTGATAATCAGCGAATTTGTCACCTCGATCAAATCCTTCTGTAGAATCAGATAAAACTTCGATTATTAAACAAGGATTTTATAACGAGAAATTAAAGTTCCTATCGGGTTGAGGTGATGTTCATAATCTTGATTAAACTTCTCAATCTGTTTGAGTAATAGTTCTAAACCATGAATTGACATTCTGCTAGGGACACAGGGAGTAAGACAAAAATCACTGGCATAAAACGCGCTTTTGATAATATTATTAATACTGGGTGGACAGTCTATTAAAATGTAGTCATACTCTGCTAGCAATGGAGTGATAATTTGCCGCAAAATAGAAACAGAACTTTCTGGTAAATACTCTTGCACTTCAAATAATCTTGGACTGCTAGGAATTAGATGTAGGCAATTAAAAGAGTTTTTATTTCTGACATTAGAAACTTCTTCTTTGACTATAAATTTATCATAATTACCATTTGCTAAAAAATATTCAGCATTTTTAAACAAAAAAGGCAATGTCAACCCTCGATTATTATATTGCCATTCCCAAACTTCCTCAGACATTAAGCCAGTAGTTAAGTTACTTTGGGGGTCTAAGTCAATAGCAAGAACACGCTGACCATACATTGTATCCCCTGCTAAATACTCTGCTAAGGCCATAACAAGAGTAGTTTTGCCAACTCCACCCTTAAGGTTACAAACGCTAATTACTTTGGCTGTCATATTTTTTAGTAGATGCTGTATTGATGGAAATGCTGTTCTATTTTGACCGAAAATGGTACAAAATTAACAACTAAAAAAGATCAAAATTAAATTAAAAGTGATTTTCACAAAAAAACTAATAATTCTCCTTGCTGCCATAAAATTAGGATTCCACTGAACATTACAAAGGAGATAACGAGTTGACAGAAAAGTAATAATCTGTAATTCTTGAATTTTTATCCCAAAATTATTTAAATCTATTTAGCACAATATGTTAAACCGTACAAATCAGGTGATTAATTTTTACTTTACCCCATAAATGATTGAGAACACCCAAACAATACAAGGTTGGCATGGCTTACTTAACTTAGTCTATGCTAATCGCCAAGATTCCACTCAGTTAATTTACAACCACCATCAAGCCCCATTAAAGGTACAACGCCCCTTTTACCCGGAAGGACAAGAAATTTGCCATAGTGTGATTTTACATACGGCTGGGGGCATTGTGGGGGGCGATCGCCTATCCTCTGATATTCACCTCCAACCCGATACAAACGCCTTGATTACTACAGCCGCTGCTGGTAAAATATATCGTAGTAATGGCTTACCAGCAAGACAAACCGTAAATATCCAAGTTGATAGTCACGCTTGTTTAGAATATTTGCCCCAAGAAACGATTTTATTTAATGGTGGGATTTATCGGCAAGATTTACGAGTAGAATTAGCTACGGATGCGAGTTATTTAGCTTGGGAAATTACGCGGTTTGGACGCAGTGCTAGGGGAGAAAAATTTGTACAGGGAGAGATGCGATCGCACACGGAAATCTGGCAAAATGGTATACCCCTATGGATTGATAGACAAATCGTTCCCGGTAGCGAAGAAGTGTTTCACAGTCCTCATGGTTTAAGAGACAATCCCGTTGTTGGTAGTTTTGTTGGCGTTGGTTTCCCCATATCTCCAGAAATCATCAACCAAGCACGTTCTTTAATTATTCAAAACTCTGATGCTGGAGTAACTCGCTTACAACATGGATTTTTGTGCCGATATCGTGGTAATTCTACATCCCAAGTCAGAAGTTGGTTTACAAATATTTGGCAAATGTTACGAGTATCTTGTCTAAATCGTGGTAATTGTATTCCTAGAGTATGGCAAATTTAAACGAACCACAGAGACGCAGAGAACGCAGAGGAGGGAACAATGCAGCTTACACCCCAAGAGAAAGATAAATTATTAATTTTCACCGCTGCTTTAGTGGCAGAAAGACGTAAAAATAGAGGGTTAAAATTAAATTATCCTGAAGCAGTTGCCTTTATTTCTGCGGCGATTTTGGAAGGTGCAAGAGATGGTCAAACTGTAGCAGATTTAATGAGTTATGGTACGACTTTATTAACTCGTGATGATGTTATGGAAGGGATTCCTGAAATGATTCATGATGTTCAAGTGGAAGCCACTTTTCCTGATGGTACAAAGTTGGTAACTGTACATAATCCAATTCGTTAGAAATGATTAAGATAGGAGAAAGTGCAAATGAAGACAAAACAATATGAGATTAACATCAGTTAATATTCAAGGATATCGTCCTTTTGGAAATTTTCAAGCACCATTACAACCACTAGAAATTTTAGAGAGGCTTCCATGAAAGTTGAATGTCCTCAAGCTTTGAGACCATTTGTGGAATTCTTAGAAAACCTTTAAATCAGGAAAACTCAATTATGATACCAGGCGAAATCATCACACCCAATGGTGAAATAGAATTAAATGCAGGTCGTCCAACTACTAAAATAATAGTCGCAAATACAGGAGACAGACCAATTCAAATAGGATCACACTTTCACTTTTACGAAGTCAATACCGCTTTAAACTTCGACAGAGAAAAAACACGAGGAATGAGATTAGATATTCCCGCCGGCACAGCCGTCAGATTTGAACCAGGAGATGAAAAAGAAGTTACTCTAGTTCCTCTCGTTGGGACACGCCAAATCTACGGCTTCAACAACAAAATTGACGGAAACCTCTAAAATTCTCTCTGTCTCTCTGCCTCTAAAGCGTGATAAAAAAAGGATAAAAATATGCCCTACAAAATGAACCGCCAAGCCTACGCCGATACCTTCGGACCAACAGTAGGAGACAGAATTAGATTAGCCGATACAGAACTATTTATAGAAGTAGAAAGAGACTTTACAACCTACGGTGATGAAGTGAAATTTGGTGGGGGAAAAGTCATTAGAGATGGGATGGGACAATCCCCAATTTCTAATCATGATGGTGCAGTAGATTTAGTTATTACTAATGCTTTAATTCTCGATTGGTGGGGAATTGTCAAAGCAGATATTGGCATTAAAGACGGCAAAATTTATAAAATTGGTAAAGCCGGAAATCCCTATATTCAAGACAATATAGATATTATTATTGGACCGGGAACAGAAGCTTTAGCCGGCGAAGGAATGATTCTCACTGCGGGGGGAATAGATACCCACATCCATTTTATCTGTCCCCAACAAATTGAAGTCGCTATTGCTTCCGGTATTACCACCATGATTGGTGGTGGGACAGGCCCAGCTACGGGAACAAATGCCACAACTTGTACCCCTGGTCCCTGGAATATGTACCGAATGTTGCAAGCTGCTGACGCATTCCCTGTCAATTTAGGATTTTTGGGCAAAGGTAACACCAGTCAACCCCAAGGACTGATAGAACAAATCGAAGCCGGGGCAATGGGGTTAAAACTCCATGAAGATTGGGGAACAAATCCAGCCACAATTGATACTTGTTTGACCGTTGCTGATGAATATGATGTGCAAGTAGCAATTCACACTGATACTTTAAACGAAGCCGGCTTTGTGGAAGATACAATTGCCGCTTTTAAACATCGTGCTATTCACACTTATCACACAGAAGGGGCTGGAGGTGGTCATGCACCAGACATTATTAAAGTTTGCGGACAAAGTAACGTTTTACCATCTTCCACTAATCCTACCCGTCCTTACACCGTCAACACTCTAGATGAACATTTGGATATGTTGATGGTATGTCATCATTTAGAGGCAGCTATTCCTGAAGATGTATCTTTTGCTGAATCCCGTATCCGTCGAGAAACTATTGCTGCGGAAGATATTCTGCACGATTTAGGCGCGTTTAGTATGATTGCTTCTGACTCCCAAGCAATGGGGCGTGTCGGTGAAGTAATAATTAGAACTTGGCAGACAGCACATAAAATGAAGGTGCAACGGGGAAGCCTTGCTGGTGATAGTCATGCCGATAATTTACGAGCTAAACGTTATGTTGCTAAATATACAATTAATCCGGCAATCACTCATGGTATTTCTGAATATGTGGGATCAGTAGAAGCGGGAAAATTAGCCGATTTGTGTTTGTGGAAACCTGCTTTTTTTGGTGTCAAACCGGAAATTGTCATTAAAGGCGGCATGATTGCTTGGTCACAGATGGGTGATGCTAATGCTAGTATTCCCACACCCCAGCCTGTATATATGCGCCCGATGTTTGGCAGTTTTGCTGGTGCTAGAAATGCAACATCATTAACTTTTGTGTCTCAAGCTGCTTTGTCCAGAGAAATTCCTCAACAATTAGAATTAAGAAAATTAGCGATCGCAGTTTCAGGAACTCGTCAAATTACTAAGCGAGATATGAAATTAAATGATGCTTTACCTCATATTGAAGTAGATCCAGAAACCTACGAAGTTCGCGCAGATGGTGAATTATTAACTTGTGAACCAGCAACCGTTTTACCAATGGCACAAAGATACTTTCTCTTTTAGAATAGATGAAGATAAGATCCCCGACTTCTGACATCAATTTATAATTTGTGGACACAATAAATAAAAGAAGTCGGGGATCTGGATATGAACGATTGCTATAACTGAATACTTAACCTAAATCAAACAGTAATATTTCTGCATTTGAATTACTGCTAATTGTTAATTTCTCTTCTCCTGTAATTTCTACTCCATCTCCAGCTTTCAATTCGTGATTATTGAAAATTACTTCACCTTTAGCTATTTGCAACCAAGCATAACGATGGTTTTGGACATGATAATTTACCACATCACCTTGTGCTAAAATTCCCGCATATAAAGAGACATCTTGGTGAATAGTTACAGCCCCCTCTCGTCCATCTTCAGCCGCAATTAAACGTAGTTTTCCCTGATTTTCTTCTATAGGAAAAGCTTTTTGTTCATATCTAGGTTTTAGTCCTTGCTGATTTGGTAAAATCCAAATTTGCAGCAAGTGTAATTCTTCAGTTTGGGAAGGATTAAATTCGCTGTGCATAATTCCAGTTCCTGCACTCATAACCTGGGCTTCACCGGGAATAATTACCGAACCTGTGCCTAAACTATCTTTATGTTCAACCGCACCTGATAAAACATAAGTGAGAATTTCCATATCTTTATGTCCATGAGTGGGAAATCCTGCACCAGCAGCAATGCGATCATCATTAATCACTCGCAAAGAACGGAATCCCATCCGGTTGGGATCATAAAAACCGCTAAAGGAAAATGTATGATAACTATTCAGCCAATCAATATGATTATGTCCACGGGTATTTCTATCGTGAATCACATAATTAATTGTATTTTGAGCCATGATTACACCTTGCTATTGACACTGGAGGATTGCAAAAGTTTTATGTATCCGCTCAATAAATGGGGGCGGACTACCTGTTCGGGAAGGATTTTACGCCATTTGAGGCTTGTCATGGAAGGATTTACCCCGGATTATTGAGCGGTTACGTAAAGTTTTATTACGAAATACAACATAAAGTAGCATAAACATGAATATACTGATTGACGAGAACCAAATAATTTATTCAAAATTTATATAGGTTCATTATTTTTATGATAATTATAAAATTCAGATATGATGGATATTGTGTTTAGGAATGATCAATTGAAAAAGGAATGCAATAACCAACGACTTCTCATTAAAAATCACGGTGCAGAAAGAGCGAAACGCATCCGCAAACGGCTGGATAGTTTGCGTAGTGTTGAGTTTCTTGAGGATATGCGAAATATTCCTGGTTCTTGTCACGAGTTGCTTCACAACCGAGCAGGTCAACTATCAGTATATTTAGATCATCCATACCGATTGATATTTGAGCCTGCAAATGAGCCAATTCCTACCAAACCCGATGGTGGTCTTGACTGGTCTAAAGTAACTGCCGTTAGAATACTCAGTGTGGAGGATACACATGGAAATTAGGATTCAGAATGAGTACAATCCAGATTACGTTTCTCCCCCTGGAGATACCCTGCTGGAAGTGCTGGAAGATAGCGGTATGACCCAAGCACAACTAGCGGAACGAACTGGAACACCAAAAAAAACAATTAACGAAATTATTAGTGGTCAAGCAGCCATTACCCCTGAAATAGCATTACAGCTAGAACTATTATTCAATATTTCAGCTAGTTTTTGGAATAATCACGAACGGCGTTACCGGGAATTTTTAGGGCAACAGGAAGAAAAAAAGCTTTTAAAAAAACAATTACCCCAGCTTAAAGAAATTCCTGTCAAAGCCATCATGGAAATTTGTAGTCCGTTAAAACGGACTATGGTTATCGAAAATTTGGGTTGAAAACACGTCCTTTAGCTGTTTCTACCCCTGAAATTAGGCGACTCTGTTAAACACCTCTAAAATTTGCCGACAAACCTGTTTAAGCTTTTCCCCAACAACAGCCGAGGGTGTGGAATCACCAACAAAACTCCAAGTTTCAACGGTAGAAAGTCGCCAAACTTCACCACTGTGGTCAAATCCAGCGGCTTCGACACCAATGGCGCGACGGTGATTATTGATAGGATCTTGATAAAATCGGATTTGAATTAAAATACTCCGACAACGCCAAGATTTGCTAATACCAGGAAAGTGAAAACCAATGTCTATGGAATCTGGATCTACTAATTCTCTGGTTTCTGGGTCATTGTGCCAGGGTTTAAGATCGGATTTGACATCAGGAAATTCATATTTAAATAAATTTACTACTGTAGCAATTTTGCTGGCAAATTCTAGGTTTGTGGCTTGTTCGGCTGCGTTCACTCAATAATACTCCTCTATTCGCTTGGTCTGTGGGGAAGATCAAGACAGAAAAACCTAAGTTAATTGTAACGGTTCATTACATAGCGATCTAAAATAACACTGTTAATCTGTAAACAAATAAAAAATTAATTTTCATCTATGGTGCGTCAACGTTCTATTTTTTCACTGATTTTTGGATTATTGGCCACATTTTTGATTAGTTGTGGTAGTCCTACTGTTGCTACTGTACCACCATCTTATACAGCAGCGGAAGTTGCCAAAATTCAGGAATATGTTCCCGGAATTCAGATGGTGCGCGATCGCTCTTCAGAACTGAAAAACCTCATTTCTAAGGGTGAATGGGTGAAAGTGGGTAATTTTATCCACGGACCAATGACAGAAGCTAGGTTAAATATGACTTATATCATTCCTAATCTAGCCAAACAAAACCAAGCCAAAGCTCGACAAATCAGCAAAGATTTGTTGAATGACTTAGTAAGAATTGATCAAGCTGCTACTGCGAGCAATACTAGCCTAGCTGCGAGTAAATACAAAGAAGCTTTTGCAGATATTGACAAATTCTTAGAACTAGTTCCTGAAAAGAGTAGCTAAAGGAAAAGGCAAGAGGCAAGAGGCAAGAGGCAAGAGGCAAGAGGCAAGAGGCAAGAGGCAAGAGGCAAGAGGCAAGAGGCAAGAGGCAATATTCCCCCTGCTCCCTGCTCCCTGCTCCCTGTCCCTTGCTTCAATTCGAGTCTTGAATTACAAAATACTAGGGTGATGGAGTGATAGGGTGGAAAGGAAGACTTTTGATTCTTCACCCCTGACTCCTAGCAAAAACCATGAATATAGTAATTATCGGCTGTGGTGTGGTTGGGGCGGCGATCGCCTATGAACTCAGCCAAGTTAAAGGTTTAAACATCACCGTTTTCGAGCAAAAACAACCTGCACAAGGTTCTACCAGCGCTGCCCTCGGTGTTTTAATGGGCATAATCAGTAGTAAAACCAAGGGTATTGCTTGGCGAATGCGACAAAATAGCATCCAACGCTATGAAACTTTGATTCCTGAATTAGAAGGGATTACAGGGCGAAAAATCCCTTGTAACCGTCAAGGAATCGTGATGCTGTTGTCAGAAAATTTAGAACACCCCTTAGAAAGTGGGGTTGAGGTGCTTTCAGAATGGGAACAACTGCGAGAAATTCGCCAATCTCAAGGTTGGGAATTGCAAGTTTGGGATCAAGAACAACTGCAAAAATATTGTCCCCAAGTTAGTGATCCGCAAATTATTGGTGCTGTCTATTCTCCCCAAGACTTACAACTAAATGCTACAGCTTTAACTTTAGCCTTAGTAGATGCAGCCCAACGCAATGGGGTAAAGTTCAAATTTGGTGTATCTGTGACGGGAACAGAAACCCCACCTCCACCACCCCCAACTCCTTTACACATCAAAAAAGGATTAGGAGAACCACATAAATGTAATTTTATTGAAACTACAGAGGGCGAAGTTACCGCTGATTGGTTTATCATGTCTGCGGGTTTAGGTTCAACGGCCTTAACTGCACAATTAGATCAAATGGTGAATATCCGTCCGGTGCTGGGACAAGCTTTATATTTAAGTTTAGGACGGACTTTAGGAAATCCTGATTTTCAACCGGTGATTACTGGTAATGATGTGCATATTGTACCAATGGGAAATGGTGATTATTGGATAGGAGCAACGGTAGAATTTCCTGATGATGAAGATCAAATATCTCCAAGTCAAGAATTATTGGATGCTGTCAGACAACAAGCGATCGCATTTATCCCAGATTTAGCCGCAGCTAAGGTTCTCCGCACTTGGTCAGGATTGCGCCCTCGTCCCGAAGGCAGACCAGCGCCAGTAATTGATAAGTTACCGGGTTTTACGAACGTTCTTCTGGCTACGGGACACTATCGCAATGGTGTTTTACTCGCACCAGCCACAGCCACAGCGATTCGGCAAATGATCGTACCCCAATAAGAATAAGATCCCCGACTTCTTAAAGAAGTCGGGGATCTGCCAATTCATCAGTATCTTACCTGATAACTAGATTTTATTCATCATCAAAGTCATCATCATCTTCCTCATCATCATCTTCCTCAAAATCTTCATCATCTTCAACAACGATATCGCTAATTTCATCAGCAATTAAATCATCATCATCATCTAAAATCAGCCTTTCTCCTATCTTGCTACCAAAAGCACCATCTCCCATTCCCGGTGCATCCAAATTATAGAGTTTTGCTGTCCGGTCATCTAACACCATGTCCAATGGGTCATCAACCTCATCCAGCACCCCACTACCCGGCTCTATCACGTAATCATCAATCACCCCCGCTTCCTCATAGGTGTTGTACCCAGTCCCAGCGGGAATCAAGCGCCCAATGATCACGTTTTCCTTGAGTCCGCGCAGCCAGTCGGATTTACCCTCAATGGCAGCTTCCGTTAATACCCGCGTGGTTTCCTGGAACGAAGCCGCAGAGATGAAACTGTCAGTATTCAACGATGCCTTGGTAATCCCTAGCAGCATGGGAGTATATTCCGCTCTAGCCCCACCAGTAATGGACATCGCCTCATTCACCTGCTCCACCTGCCGTAATTCCACCAACTCACCCGGTAGCATAGTTGTGTCCCCACCGTCATCAATCCGCACCTTATTGGTCATTTGGCGGACAATCACCTCAATGTGTTTGTCAGAAATCTCAATCCCTTGAGACTGATACACCATCTGCACCTCATTCACCAAAAAGGTCTGCACCTTCTGCAACGCATGACTCGCACAAGCATAGACCCCATCCTCTGACCCCAAGCTGAAGAATATCTCCAAAATTTCATGGGGATTAGAAGGGCCATCAGTCATTGGTTGTCCAGCCACAATCTGCGCCCCGTCAGGAACAATCAAATTCTGCCCAGGTCCGAGGGGATAGTCGGTCACTGTCCCATTAGCTTCCACAATCTTAATAGAATAGGCCTCACGAGTAACAGATGTCACCTCATCCCCATCCCCATAGACAATCTTCACTTCCCCCGGACGACGCGCCAAAATACAGCCTTCCTTGGGTTTGCGGGCTTCTAGCAGTTCCTCAATCCGGGGCAAACCTTGGATAATGTCCCCAGTCTTGGCTCGTTCAAACACCAACAACACTAAGTTGTCACCCCGTTGCACCAAATCCCCATCTTCGACCTGTAGCACCGCTCCCGGACTGACTCGGTAAGGACGACCAACGCGGAGAGTAATAGAGTGGGCTGAATTGTCCTTTGTCAGCGATGCACTGAGCTTGTCGAAGTGTTGTCCGTTGTCCGTTGTTTTGTCACTGACCCCTTCGGGGTTCGTCAGTCGCTCATGGGGGAAACCCCCAAGACCGCGCTGACTCACCACTGACGACTGACCACTGACGACTTCCACCACTTGCCCAGATTCAGCCGCAAATACCCCCGGTGCAATTTCGCTGCCTTCTACCACCAAATCTCCTTTTTTGAGATTGGGCAGCACATTCGTACCTATAGTTACCAAATCATTCGGACGCAGCACCAAACAACGGCGCACCGTTTCCGCCCCCTGCTGCACACCGCGAACAATTCCCCCTTCCTTACACAAAATCTTCGTCCGTGCTACCACAGCCCCAGGTTCAATGGTGTCACCGTCCGCAACTTCCAAATTAGTCTCTGTACTGCCTTGGGTCGCATCCGCTGTAATGTCGCGCCGCACTACCAAAGACTCCAAAATTACCAACTGTAACCGCTGAATTTCCTCATTTTCAGCATCAGTAATCAATTCAATGTCCGCAGCCAAAGGCGAAGCCCCGTGTTCTCCCTCCGTCTCCTGCTCAATCTCCAATACTATCTGTGTCCGCAGCAGTTCCACACCCTCCACTGACTTCACCCGCTCTGAATCCTTATAAGGAATCCTTTGCACCGCTCGTAACTGAATCGAACGCCCTGTATCCTGACTCACCGTCGTTGTCGCTGGGACATCAGGGTGGGTTGGCACAGCAAATTCTACCACCGGACGACTCAGCAATGCTGGACCTTCTGGGGTCTCTACGTACTGGATATACCGCAACTCTGTCGCCACCATTCCTTGCAATTCTTCACCGGGCTGCAAAAATGTATTGTCATGGGCGATCGCAGTTTCCGGATCATCTACCATCAACAACTCACCCGGTTTCACCACCACTTCTCGCAAAATGTCATTCTTTTGGGTAACTTCTACCACCCCACCGGTTTGACAGAAAATGTCTTTGACTACTTCTGTTCCCGCTTCCACATACTGGCCATCCTCCACCAGCAGCAAGGAAATATCCTTGTTCACTTCATGGGTTTCTTCCGGTATCCACAGCAGCGTTCCCCCCTGCACCACCTCATAGCCTAATTTGGCTTTCCCTTTCTTCTGTACTTCCACTTGGGCAAATTTCAATAAGCCCCCGGTGGTCGTCCGGTACTGGTCATCAATCAATTCTGCCACTACCTGACCATTCTGCACCTTAGTCCCTGGAGTCGCCCGCAAATTAAATACCTGATTATTCGTGGTTGTAATCAAGTAGCTATTTCGCCCTTGGGAACTCTGCACGGTAATCGCTGCCTGATCCAATACCACAGAAGCGGTAATAATCTCGATTTCCCGCGTCCCTTTCCCGGGAATGGCTTCTGGTAATCGCACTACGCCTCCATGTACCGTTGTCAGCTTAGTTTGCGCCAATACTCCATTAGTTGCGATCGCATCCCCATTCTTGACAATCAACTCCGCCCCCGGCAGCAAGTTATATACGTCCCCCGATAGAATCCAAATCAAACCGCCTCTAGAAGCAGTAGTAGTGGTATTCCCCTGGCGGTCAGTCTTTGGTTCTGCCACCAGATCCGCAAATTTCACCTCACCAGCCAAGTCAGAAGCTACGTCTTTCACGGCTTTTTCTGTATTGGTTCTGGTGGTTCTACCTCCCAGCGCCACTTCAGCCACCAAATGCTCTGCCAATACCTGCTGACCATTGTGAATATATAGAGTTGAACCCTGGGTAACAGCAATTTCCTGGCTTTCCCCCGTTCCCGACTTCTTATCGCCCTCAATCGTCAAGGTCCCGTTGGCTTCCACATACAGGGCATCTTCACCATGACGAGTGCGGTAGGGACGGGTTTGCAATTTGCGAGGAATCTTCACTGTTCCTGCCACCTTAGACCGCACCTGTTGGGCAACTTCCCCCGTGAATACGCCTCCAGTGTGGAATGTCCGCATGGTCAACTGCGTCCCTGGTTCGCCAATACTTTGGGCGGCAATAATCCCCACAGCTTCACCCAAATCTACCATCTTGGCATGGGCTAAACTCCAACCGTAGCAATGCTGACACACTGACCGGGCAGCTTCACAGGTCAAGGGACTGCGGACAGTCACCTTTTGGACTCCGGATTTTTGGATAGCGATCGCTAAATCATCATCAATGGGCGTATTCCGCAGGGCAATGATTTCGCCTGTGACGGGATGCACCACGTCCTCACCCACAACCCGACCCATCAACCGCGTCGCTAGTTTAATTAAGATTTTATTCCCTTCGACCATTGCCCCAATGGTTAAGCCCTTATTTGTGCCACAGTCAAACTCTCGCACAATCACGTCCTGGGACACATCCACCAACCGCCGGGTCAAGTACCCAGAGTCAGCAGTCCGCAGCGCCGTATCCACCAGCCCCTTCCGCGCTCCATAACTAGAAATAATATATTCTGTAACTGTCAAACCTTCTCGGAAGTTGGTTTTAATTGGTAAATCAATAATTTCCCCCTGGGGATCTGCCATCAGTCCCCGCATCCCCACCAACTGCCGCACCTGGGAAATATTCCCCCGCGCCCCGGAAAAGGCCATCATATACACGGAGTTGAGGGGATCTGTTTTCTGGAAATGCACCACCACCTCATCCTTGAGTGCTTCTGAGGTACTGTTCCAAGTATCAATTACCTTCTGAAAACGTTCAACTTCGGTAATTTCCCCCCGTTGATAGCGTTCCTCCGTTACTAAAATTTCCATCTCTGCTGCTTCCAGCATCTCTTTCTTAGCCGGAGGAATCATCAAATCATCCACACTAATAGATACTCCGGCTCTGGTAGCATAGCGAAAACCCAATTCCTTGAGTTTATCGGCCATTACTGCCGTCCGCGCTGTTCCATAATGAGTAAAAGACCAAGAAATCAGGTCTCTCAACTTAGCTTTGTTTACTACCAGATTCCGAAAAACTGCTTTAGTCATAAGTCACTTCGTTCCAATTAAAAATTACAAATTAATAATTAAAAATTAAGAGAAGAAGAAATTAAAAACAAAAGAAGTTTTTCAATTAAAAATTATCAATTTTCAATTTCCAAAGTTATTTCTTTCATTTTTAATTTTTAATTCTCAATTTTTAATTTCCCTAAGCATCTATCGCTTCCTGAATTGCCTGGTTATAAATTGCTCGTCCTGGAGTCGTATAAATATACTGAGAAATCAAATTCCCCTCCCCATCTTCCCGCACCCGTCGGAACTTATAAATCAGAGTCCGACTCATCAGCCTGCCCTTAGCGTCTTTGTCCTCAATTACCTCCACAGGTTCAGTATCCGGTTCACCCGAATCAATTTCCCCATCAAAACGCACATAAATATAGGCATGAAGCTCTACCTGTTTCGCCTCATAGGCCATAATTACATCATCCAAAGAGGAGAAATACTTACCCGCCCCCTTGGTTGCCTTGGGGTTTTCCGCTGTCAAATAATATGCTCCCAACACCATATCTTGGCTAGGAGTCACAATCGGTTTGCCCGTTGCTGGTGACAAAATATTATTAGAAGCCAGCATCAACAGCCGGGCTTCAGCTTGACTCTCTAAGGACAAGGGAACATGAACCGCCATTTGGTCACCGTCAAAGTCAGCATTAAAGGCGGGACAGACTAAAGGATGGAGTTGAATGGCTCTCCCTTCTACCAAAATCGGTTCAAAGGCCTGAATCCCCAATCGGTGCAACGTTGGCGCTCGGTTTAGCATCACTGGATGTCCCTCAATCACCTCCTGCAACACATCCCAAACACTGGCATCATTGCGAGAAATCAGCTTTTTCGCTGCCTTGATATTGTTCACCATGCCGGAACGAATCAGACGATTGATCACAAAGGGCTGGAACAACTCAATGGCCATTTCTCTGGGTAGACCGCACTGGTGAATCTTCAGATTCGGACCGACCACAATTACCGACCGTCCCGAATAGTCCACCCGTTTACCCAGCAGGTTTTGGCGGAAACGTCCTTGTTTTCCCTCAATAATATCGGACAAGGATTTCAGCGGCCGGTTATTAGCCCCCACCACAGTCCGTCCCCGCCGACCATTGTCAATCAAGGCATCCACAGCCTCTTGCAGCATCCGTTTCTCGTTGCGGACAATAATCTCCGGCGCGAGAATTTCCTGAAGTCTAGCCAAACGGTTGTTGCGATTAATCACCCGGCGGTACAAATCATTTAAATCGCTGGTGGCAAATCTGCCTCCATCTAGCTGCACCATGGGGCGCAAATCTGGGGGAATGACGGGAATAATTTCCATTACCATCCATTCTGGCTGAGAACCGGTAGCGATGAAATTATCAATTACCCGCAGCCGTTTAATTAATTTTGCCCGTTTCTGACCCTTGGCCTTTTCGATTTCATCCCGCAGGGTTTCCGCTTCTTGCTCCAAATTAATATCTGCCAACAGCCGCAGCAGAGCTTCAGCACCAATGCCAACTTCCACACCCTCTAACTGGGAATCTTCGCTGTAGATAGCATCTTCGATTTCTAACCATTGGTCTTCGCTCAACAGTTGTTTGTAACTGAGAGTATCAGCGTTGCCCGGTGCTAAAACGCAGTAGGAGTTGAAATAAACAATCTGCTCCACATCCCGCAACGGCATATCTAGGAGAATAGCAATATAGCTAGGAATCCCTTTGAGATACCAAACATGAGCCACAGGGGCAGCCAACTTAATAAAACCCATCCTGTGGCGACGGACGCGGGACTCTGTAACTTCTACACCACAGCGCTCGCAGACAATCCCTCTATGGCGCACCCGTTTGTACTTACCACAATGGCATTCCCAATCCTTAGCTGGTCCAAAGATGCGCTCGCAAAACAAACCATCCATTTCTGGTTTGAGGGTGCGGTAATTAATAGTTTCTGGCTTGGTAACTTCACCTACAAGTTGTCCATTGGGTAAAGTCCGTTCACCCCATTGACGGATGCGTTCTGGTGAAGCTATGCCAATTTTTACGTAGTCAAATTGATTAGTTTGGGGGGATCTCATGAGAATTAAAAATGAAAAATTAAAAATTAAAAAAGGAGAACAAAACAATTAAAAATTGAGAATTAAAAATTAAAAATGAAGAGCGAAAAACCTCTTAAATTTTTAATTTTTAATTGATAATTTTTAATTGTTACTCTTCCCCTTCCAGAGACTCACGAGAGAGTGACTCATAAGTCGGTCTAGGAGGTGTGCGCCGGGCAGCTTGGTCTGCCATTAGGTCTACTTCCACATCCAGGGAACTACCATCTGCTTGGGTTTCCACCTTATGCACGGCAATATCCAAACCCAAAGATTGCAACTCGCGCATTAAGACCTTGAAAGATTCAGGAGTACCAGGACGGGGAATAGCCTTACCCTTGACAATGGCGTTGAGGGCTTCATTCCGTCCCTGCATATCATCGGATTTGACAGTTAACAATTCTTGCAAAGTATAAGCAGCGCCGAAAGCTTCCAACGCCCAAACTTCCATTTCTCCAAATCTTTGCCCACCCTGTTGAGCCTTACCGCCCAAAGGTTGCTGAGTCACCAGAGAATAGGGTCCAGTGGAACGGGCGTGAATTTTGTCATCAACCAAATGCACGAGCTTGAGCATATAGGCCACACCGACGGTAATAGCCCGGTCAAAGGGTTCACCAGTGCGACCATCATAGACCATGATTTTACCGGCATTGTCGGGGTTATAGATCCAGTCTTTAGTGGTTTCGTCTCTGGCTTCTTGGAGTTTGCCGTGAACTAGCCGCCGGGAAGTTTCTTCGCCATACATTTCATCGAAGGGAGTAATCTTGAACCTGACTCCCAAATTATGACCTGCCCAACCCAGTAAACATTCAAACACCTGACCCACATTCATCCGGCTGGGGACACCCAAGGGATTGAGAACAATATCCACGGGTGAACCGTCAGCTAAGTAGGGCATATCTTCAGCAGCCAGAATCCGGGAAATAATCCCCTTGTTGCCATGTCTCCCTGCCATTTTGTCGCCCACTTGGATTTTGCGCTTTTGAGCGACATAAACCCGGACTACCATATTTGCCCCCGGTGGCAGTTCATCACCTTGTTCACGGGTGAACAACCGGACATCAACTACCCGACCTTTTTCACCATTGGGAACTCGCAGGGAGTTGTCGCGGACATCACGGGCTTTTTCACCAAAGATGGCGCGGAGGAGTTTTTCTTCGGGGGGTTGGTCAGATTCACCCTTGGGAGTAACTTTTCCCACGAGAATATCCCCAGCATCTACCCACGCCCCAATGCGGATAATGCCTTGTTCATCCAATTGTCTAAGGGCATCTTCACCAACGTTGGGAATTTCTCTGGTGATTTCTTCGGGTCCGAGTTTGGTTTGTCTGGCTTCGATTTCGTATTTTTCGATGTGAATGGAAGTATAGACATCTTCCTGTACCAGGCGCTCGGAAATGAGAATTGCGTCCTCGTAGTTGTAGCCTTCCCAGGGCATATAGGCGACAACTATATTTTGTCCTAGTGCCAGTTCTCCCCCTTCTGTGGAGGAACCATCTGCCAATACCTGACCGGCTACGACTTTTTCGCCAATTCTCACCAATGGTTTTTGGTTTAAACAGGTGTCTTGGTTGGAACGTTGATATTTGGAAAGTTTGTATTTAAGTTCTTGGCCTTTTTCAATAACTTGGCTACCACTGGCTGCGGACAACTGACCACTGGCGCGGACACGAATTTCTGTGGCATCAACATAGACCACATCGCCATCGGTGCGGGAAACTATCACCATGCCGGAGTCTCTGGCGGCTTGGGCCTCCAAACCGGTTCCCACCAAGGGGCGTTCTGGTCTGAGTAGGGGTACAGCTTGGCGCTGCATATTAGAACCCATGAGCGCTCGGTTAGCGTCGTCATGTTCCAAGAAGGGAATCATGCTGGTGGCTACTGAGACAATCTGCACTGGAGAAACTGCCACATAATCCACCTGTTCGGGTCCTGTGGTTGTCCAGTCTTGGCGATAGCGCACTGGCACGTGGGGTCCTTTGATGTAACCATTTTCATCCAGGGGAACGTCACCTGTGGCTGTCCGCAGGTCGTCTTCTTCGTCTGCTGTCATGTAAACAGGCAGCACATCAAAGAGGACTTTGCCATTTTCTACTGGTCGGAAGGGTGTTTCTAGAAAACCATAGAGGTTAACGCGGGCATGGGTGGCTAATGAACCGATGAGTCCGGCATTTGGTCCTTCTGGTGTTTCAATGGGGCAAATCCGTCCGTAGTGGCTGGGGTGAATATCTCGAACTGCAAACCCGGCTCTTTCTCTGGTCAAACCACCTGGCCCCAAGGCACTGAGGCGGCGTTTATGGGTCAATTCTGCCAAGGGATTAGTTTGATCCATGAATTGACTGAGTTGGCTCGAACCAAAGAATTCTTTGATAGCTGCTACTAAGGGTTTGGGGTTAACTAGAGATGCGGGAGTGAGAGATTCGGCATCGGATACGGTCATCCGTTCTCGAATAATTCTTTCTAAGCGATTTAACCCTACTCTGACTTGATTTTGCAGCAATTCACCAACGCTTCTGACTCGGCGATTTCCGAGGTGGTCAATGTCATCAATACTACCGATGTCGTATTCTAGATTTATGAGGTAATCAATGGCGGCTAAGATGTCCCCAGGGGTGAGGACGCGCATGGTGTCGGGGGCGGAAAGACGAAGTTTTTTGTTGAGTTTATAACGTCCAACTTTACCCAGGTCATAGCGTTTAGGATCAAAGAAGCGGGAGTCTAAAAGCTGTTGTCCACCTAGGACTGTAGGCGGTTCACCGGGACGAAGTTTCCGATATAATTCCATTAGGGCTTCTTCTTCGGAAAATTGCCCTTCTTTTTCGATGGTTTTTTGGAAGTATTCTGGATGGCGCAGTGCATCAAATATCTCGTTATCTGATAATCCCAGGGCTTTCAACAGTACCTGGGCTGACAGTTTCCGGGTTTTGTCTATCCGTACCCAAACTAAGTCATTACGATCTGTTTCAAATTTCAGCCATGCCCCCCGGTTGGGAATTAAGCTGGCAGAATAAGTCCGTCGTCCGTTTTTATCAATTTCTGATTTATAGTAAACTCCAGGCGATCGCACAATTTGATTGACAATGACGCGTTCAGCACCGTTGATAATAAATGTGCCTCTATCTGTCATCAATGGCAAATCGCCAATAAATACTTCTTGTTCTTTAATGTCTCCTGTTTCTTTGTTTAGCAACCGGGTGGGGACATACATTTGCACTGCATAAGTGCTATCTCTCCGCTTGGATTCTTCAACACTGTATTTAGGTTCTTTAAGTTTATAGTTATTGCCTAAAAAGTGCAGTTCTAGTTTGCCAGTGTAGTCTGTAATTGGACTAAAGGAGTTCAGTTCTTCGATTAGCCCTTCTTCTAGAAACCAGCGAAAACTAGAACGCTGAATTTCAATCAAGTCGGGTAATAGAAAGGCGGATTCCATGTATTTATCGTCGTTAGTCATGCCTTTACCTTTATCAACCTGGTTAAACTTTCAAAGAGGTATTGGTGGAGTTCTGCCATGAAGGCTTTTTTGCATAAAATATGAATTGGTGAGTGTTGAAGTCTATTTACTTGGTAACAGCCTGCTCCACCGACAATTTAGCTGATAGCGTGGCGTTGGCTATAAGATTTTTTTTACTTCACACTTCTTCATACTTCACCCCTCACACCTTATGCCTGATACTTTATCCTTGCTGTAAGATCCCCAAACTGGGAGTTCCGCAAGAGTCGAATTCGATAGCGCAATATGGCATCAGAGCCTGCACTATGGATTTGATATGGATATGATTGTCTGGACTAGACAATTATTTTTAACGATTTTCTTTATTGTTTGATATATTGAAGGATTGCTGTTTTCAGGTTTCAAGTTTTTTTTAGTCAACCTAGGTTGCCACGGTTTGTTATCTATTGAGAGCATCCGTTTGTAGAGATTTAAGTGGATGGGCAGACAATTTTGGATTTTAGATTGGGGTTGTTGCGATTGATCAAGCTGGCTAAAACCACAAATTCCCAAACTGGCTAATATCATTTTGATAACAGCACAAATTGAGTTTTAGGAGTTATTATCCTTCCTTTACCATTATGGCTTAACCTAAATGTTTTAGAGGGAATAATTCTAGCACATTTTCATTCAATAGAAGTATCTTCTTGATGAAATCAGCGCTAATTCTTTGGGACTTGATGCTGATCTACAACGCTAGACCAAATAATCTACAGGCATTTTGGGTGGTTTTCTGGGCAATTTCCTCTATTGTTTCTTCTCGTAGTTTTGCTAATTGCTCCGCTACATAGCGAACATTGGCGGGTTCATTCCGCTTTTCGCCACGTTTGGGAACGGGTGACAGAAATGGACAATCTGTTTCTATCAGTAAGCGATCGCTATTCACCATTGCGGCAGACTCTTGAATAGTTTTAGCATTCTTGAATGTCACTGTGCCGCTAAAGCTAATATAGAAACCTAAATCTAGAAACCATTGAGTTTCTTCTGGTGTCCCTCCCCAGCAGTGCATGACACCCCGTACCCTTTCCCCATGCCAATTCCGCCATTTTTGCAATACATCCCTGACTGCTGGTGCAGCATCACGACAATGGATGATCACTGGTAAATTCAGTTCACAAGCGATCGCTAATTGTGATGCAAATACCTCATGCTGAAGCTCATAATTATCTGCTTTGTAGAAATCCAACCCCATTTCCCCAATGGCTACCACTTGAGAATGAGAACTGGCTAAAGACTTGATTTGGGCGGCTGTTTGGTCATCCCATTTATGAGCATCCAGAGGATGCAGCCCCACAGCAAAGCTAAGTTCAGGAAACTGCTCGGCTATGCGCCTAATGCTCGCAAATTCCTGGGGGTGAACACAGGAGTGGACTAATCGGACTACTCCTGCTTCTTGCCACCGAGTGCGAACGGCTGCTAAATCTGGCTGGAAAGTGTCAAAGTTAATGTGTACGTGGGTATCTATAAGTTGCATAGCTTATCATTAATCAATGGTCAGTGGTGAGTTAGCGCGGTCTTGAAGGTTTCCCCAATGAACAAATGACTAACCCCGGAGAGGGTGAGTTGTCAACAAACCACTGACTATTGACTAAGCGGTAAGGGTTTTGTGTTTACGAGCTAAACTTGACTTTTTTCTAGCTCCATTGTTGGCATGAAGCACACCAGTCTTCACAGCTTTATCAATTTTGCTGTAAGCTTCGGACATTCTCGTTTCCACTTCCTGCTTGAGTTCTGTTGTCGGGTTGGCAGCAAAAGCTTCCACAGAACTAAAGTATTTCTTCATCAGCGTTTTAACTGCTGATTTATAAGCTTTGTTACGCAGTCGGTTTCGTTCTCCGATTTGAGCGCGTTTAAGAGCAGATTTTGTATTCGCCACAGTAATTCCAAAAAAAGACTATTAATTATGTACACACACTACTAGGTTTAATAAATATAGCATTATTTTTGCTGATGTGATAATTTTTGAAAAAAAATATTTTATTTGGGCGTAAAAGCTGATGCTTACGGCTAAAAAAATAGATTAGAATGGTTTACTGACAAGGAAAACAGACCAGTTACCTCAATTCAGACAGAGGGAATATTAAATTTCTGGGGTTCCTTTTAGGAACTACGGTCAGAAACGGTAAGTTCTACCGAGATTGCCTGTGGAGCGGAAAAACCTCTTAGAAGCCATTCTAAGACCGTGATGAAGCAGGAAGTAAACACTAAGGTTATCGCTGTCCAGATGTGTCTAGACTTTGGTAATTTTGGGTAAGTTTTATAGAACGGTTGTCCGAGTTTTATAAAGTAGTATCAGAAAAAATCCAGGTTAAGCTAGAGAAGAGAATCATATCCAGCTTTAGACCCTAACACCGCAGAGCGGAAGTCAAAAGTCAAAAATCAAAGGTCAAAAAGCTTATATGTTAGGCTTTTTAGCTATTTTGAATGGTTTTTCTACTGACGCAATGTTGTAGTAGCAAGTAAAAAGCCCAAATGGTTCTTAAAATCAAAATATTGTAAAATTTGGCATTGTCATTACTCCATGCTGCGAATTATTACTCAGCAGGCAGACGTTAGATCAGAACTGCAACGGATCTGCGATCGCACCCAGGATGAACAGGTACTTCATAAAGAAGCAACAGTCCGCGAAGTGTTGCAAGCGGTGAAGCGCCAAGGTGACAAAGCTGTACTACATTATACAGCGGAATTTGATCACCAAATCCTCAAACCAGAAGAACTCAAAGTAACAGGCTCAGAACTGGATGCAGCTTACCAACAGGTATCCAAGGATTTACTCCAGGCGATTCGCCTCGCTTGCCAAAAAATAGAAGCTTTTCACCGTCAGCGAGTTCCCAAAAGCTGGGTACAGTTTGGTGATGATCAAGTAGTTTTAGGCAAACGCTATACCCCCGTAGACCGAGCAGGTTTATATATCCCAGGCGGTCGGGCTTGTTACCCCAGTACAGTGTTAATGAACGCCATTCCGGCCAAAGTGGCTGGTGTCCCTCGTGTGGTGATGGTGACACCTGCTAGAGGCGGTAAAATGGTGAATCCTGCGGTTTTGGTAGCGGCCCAAGAAGCAGGAGTTCAGGAAATTTACCGTGTGGGTGGCGCTCAAGCTATCGCGGCTTTAGCCTATGGCACAGAAACCATTCCCAAGGTTAATGTCATTACAGGACCAGGGAATATTTATGTCACCTTGGCGAAAAAGTTGGTTTACGGAACGGTGGGAATTGATTCTTTAGCAGGTCCTAGCGAAGTGCTGGTAATTGCTGATGAAACAGCTAATCCTGCCTATGTAGCGGCTGACTTGTTAGCTCAAGCAGAACATGATCCTATGGCGGCCGCAATTTTGCTGACAACAGATGCTGGGTTGGCAAAAAAAGTACAAATGGCGGTGGAAAGACAATTGGTAGATCACCCGCGCCGGATAGATACGGAAAAAGCGATCGCCCATTATGGTTTAATCGTCGTGGTGGAATCCCTGGAAGCCGCCGCCGAACTTGCCAACGAGTTTGCACCAGAACACTTAGAATTAGAAGTTGCTGATCCTTGGGCTTTAATGAACCAAATTCGCCATGCTGGGGCAATTTTCTTGGGTAGTTCCACACCTGAAGCTGTAGGAGACTATTTAGCCGGTCCTAACCATACCTTACCTACTTCCGGTGCAGCCCGTTATGCTTCAGCTTTAGGGGTAGAAACATTTTTAAAACACTCAAGTATTATCCAATACTCACAAACTGCTTTGGAAAAAGTGGCATCTGCCATTGACATCTTAGCAACTACGGAGGGTTTACCTTCTCATGCTGATTCCGTTAAACTCAGGGTAGAGGATTGACACTCTTAGGTTGAAAATACGGTCCTAAAAATTACTCCCCCGTAAGCAGGCTATCGTCAACGCCCCCAGTGTACCGATAGTCCTTCAAATAAATTTAAAATGCGAACAATTGCGGAAATTAATGAGAAAATCACCCGAAAACGGGCGGTAGTCTGGACTGCTGAAGAGTTAAAAGCCCGAGTTGCGGAAATTGGTGTTAGTAAAGCTGCCAAAGAAGTAGATGTAATTACCACTGGCACATTTGAACCAATGGAATCAAGTGGTGCAATTATTAACTTAGGACATACTGACCCACCCATTAAAATTCGGCGTTGCTGGTTAGATGGAGTCCCGGCTTATGCGGGTTTTGGGGCTGTGGATTTATACTTAGGTGCTAGTTGTCCAGTTGACTCTCTGGATGGGGAAGATGTGCGGGAACGTGGTGGTGGTCATGTGATTGAGGATTTAATTGCCGGTAAATCTATCCAAGTTCGCGCTGTGGGACAAGTTACCGATTGCTACCCTAGAGCCACATTTGAAACCACCGTTACCCGTGACACTATCAATCAGTTTTATTTATTTAATCCGCGCAATCTTTATCAAAATTTTATTGTTGGTGTGAATGGAGGCGATCGCCCACTACATACCTATCTAGGACCATTGCAACCCCGCTTAGGAAATGCGGTTTATTCTAACCCCGGTTCGCTTTCCCCCCTCCTGAATGACCCCGATTTACAACTTGTGGGAATTGGGACAAAGATTTTTTTGGCTGGGGGTGTTGGTTATGTGGCTTGGGAAGGGACACAACATTTTCCCTTGCAAAAGCGGTTAGAAAATCGCACACCTATTGGACCTTCGGCAACTTTGGCGTTAATTGGTGATGCTAAACAAATGGATGCGCGATGGATACGAGGCTGTTATTTTAAAAGCTATGGACCATCTTTAATGATGGGTGTGGGTGTACCATTGCCAGTTTTAAATGCTGGTGTGGTAGAACGCTGTGCTGTGCAAGACAAGGATTTAGTAGCACCAATTGTAGATTTTTCGATTCCTCGTCGTGTCCGTCCTACCTTCGGTTTAGTGAGTTACGCACAACTTAAATCTGGACGTATCACTATTGAAGGTAGGACGGTACGAGTAGCCTCTTTAGCCAGTTTATTTCTTTCCCGACAAGTAGCCCAAGAGTTGAAACAGTGGATTAAAGAAGGGATATTTACCCTAACTGAACCAGTAGCCTCAATTCCTATGGAGCGTTCTTTTTTACCCCAAGACCGTTGGACGGAGTTTTAAGATTGGGGACTGGGGACTGGGGACTGGGGACTGGGGACTGGGTAATAGTTTTTATCAATTACCAATCACCAATCACCAATTACCAATCACCAATTACCTATTCCCCAGCAGGTTTAGGCTTTTTAACTGGCATAGGAGTGGGGGTTTTTGGTATGGGTTTGGTGATGACGGTGGGATCACCTGCTGTCTTTTTAATGGGACGTGGGGCATCTCCATTGCCATTGCGTCTGGGAGGGAATGGCCTTCTATCACCACCACCACCACCACCACCACCACGAGGCGCTCCTTTGAACGGTGGTCGGCGTTTTTTGGGTAAATCGGCGATCGCTTCGGCATTAACTACTACTAATGCGTCATTTTCCCGTTTAACATTGAAGTCCCAGAACTTACCTACAGCTTTGGTAGTTAATACGCCCTTGAGTTTCAACTTAAAATATTTAGCTTTATCAGTAGGTTTACGGGGAGCTTGTTTGATTTTCACAACCAAACTCTTTTCGTCAAAAGACTGGTAAACTACCTCACCACGCACAGAAAAGCCACCATCAGGAACTGCTGATGAGGGTTTTGGATGAATGCTTAACGCTACACTACCGTTATTAGAAACTGCTGTCGAATCTGTACCAGCTTCATCTAGTTCATATTTGGCCAGATTTTCTGGTTCCCAAACACCAACAATTTGCAGGTGCAATGCGTCATTTTCTTGTCTAGTGCGGGGATAAACTACCCATAGATGTTCTGTTTCTAGGTCTAAGTGATTTTTGACTAAACTCATAATCCGACCTAAGAGGACGGCATTAAGTTCAACCCCATCTTTTGTGATTAGTGTTCCTTGGGTGAACTGTTCATCACTAGCATGGTAACATCCGCGAATTAACCCAATAGCTCGGTATTGAGTCGGTTCGCTAGGAGGTGGAATTGGTTGTTCTCGATTAGGCAAATGCCCATTAGAGTCAGTCAGGGATTTTTCCAGTTTAGAGGATTGGTCTGCTAATGTATTAGCATTAACAGGGGATTCAATCTCTTTTATGCCTTGGTTAGAGGCTGTTAAATTTGCGGATTCAGAAGACGGCATCAGGTCGGAATTCATAAAAACTCCTTACGGCACAAGACATACCCCATTGTGGGATTTAATAAAAACAAAGGAAAAGAGCAAGTGTGTGACTGATCAAAGTATATTTCTTTTTAATCTGGTCACTCCCTTGATGCTCTGTACGAAAATCAAAACGCTAGATATCACATTTATACACTAAATGTGTAATTTAGCGTCCTTAATCCAGTTATGGCTTACGCCAAGCTACGCTATCGGAAGCATAGCATAGCGATAATTCGGACGGATCTTCCTAAAGTCATCACTTACTTTAGCAGGATAGATATTTATTTGTTATAAAATTCACAGACAAATGACCGTATTCCGCAAAGTTTTGGAAATTTTTAACTTTGCAATTTATCTCATTCCCATTTAGGAGCAGAATAATATTGTGTCTGAATCGCGTAATCGCTGGATAGTCCGAGTAGTTTTAGCTTTCGCTGTTGTTGCTTTTTTGGGTGTTTCTATTATGCCCATCATTACAGCGGTTAATAAACCCCAATCATCTCCACAAAATCAGCCCACTGCTGACCCTAAAATATCTTCATCGGAGCAAAAGTCAAAACTGGAAGATCAAGTTCGGGGTTATGAATTAGTTTTACAAAAAGATGCAGAAAATCAAACTGCACTCAAGGGACTTTTGCAAGCGCGTTTAGGTTTGTTGAGTCAAAAAAGCCAAGGGGAAGTTAAACCAGCGGATATTCAAGCTGTGATTGAACCTTTGGAAAAACTCGCTAAACTCAATCCCCAACAGTCGGAGTATGGGGTTTTACTGGCACAAGCTAAACAACAAATTGGCGATAAGGAGGGGGCTGCTCAAACTTATCGCTCTATTTTAACTACAAAACCGGGCGATTTGAAAGCTTTGCAGGGAATGGTGAATTTGCAATTAAGCGAAAAGCGTCCAGAAGCAGCTATTGGCTTATTACAAGAGAGTTTGGCTGCTGCGACTCAAGCGAATACTATTCAGCCGGGAAGTGTGGATGTTGTTGCTGTGCAGGTGCTTTTAGGTAGTGTCTACGCTTTTCAAAAGAATGATAATAAAGCTATCTCTGCTTATGATCAAGCAATTAAGAAAGATGCTCAAGATTTTCGCCCCGTTTTAGCAAAGGCAATGCTGTTTAAGGAACAAGGTAAGCTTGATAAAGCAAAACCTTTATTTGATAGTGCGACGGCTTTAGCACCGGCTCAGTATAAGGATGAAATAAATAAAGCCGCAGCTTCTAATCTTACTCCACCTGAAGCAATAGTTGAAGAAACACCTCAATCAACACCTGAAGCAATAACCGAAGAAACAAAATAGAAATGTATTGATCGAGTAACTAAGGAATTGATTGAGCGTGATAGAGGTGAAGTTGTAACAAAGTCAAAAATGGAAGCGTATATGCTTGTATATAGAATAAGATGTAATCTTAATCGGTAGCATCTTTTGATTATTGGTATAGCATAGGAGTTACGCATTGCTATAGCAATCCTAGATTAGTTATGAATAACAAGATCCCGGACTTCTCTAAGAAGTCCGGGATCTGAACTCTGGTAATGTTCAGTTTATTTTCCTTCTATGGCTGCCACTATGCCGAAGATGATAAATAGAAAGCCACCTACAAAGGTAATTTGCCGTTCGGATATCTTACCTGCTATTAATCTACCACCGATGACGGCGATCGCTGCACAAATTGCGTGTCCTAATATTGCACCAGCGGTGACACCAATGGGGTTATTTCCAGCAGCTAGGGCTATGGTGGCTATTTGTGTGCGATCGCCCCATTCTGCTATAAATGTTAGTACGAAGGATTTCAGTAAAATTGACCAAACACTTTTTTGCTGGGAATTATCTAAATCTGCTTTTTCCACCGCTTCTTGTGCTTCTTCTGCGACTTCTTCGGTAGCAGATACACCCATTTTATTGGCATCATAAATTAACTTCAAACCAAAGGCAATAAAGAAAACTATTTTGGCGTAATGAATATAGTCTTTTGGCAATAAAGATGCTACCTGCCCAAGCGCAACTGATAAGACAGTCATAGCCGCCAAAGCAGCTACCACACCAGCGAATACCAAGCGTCGGGGGTGGTGAATGGACAAAATCACAGCAATAAAAAATGTTTTATCACCTAGTTCGGAAAAGGTAATTAGTAGTAAACCTTGGGTAAAAGCTGTTAACACTCTCTCAAACTCCTAAAGGATTTTTTACCTGTGTGGAGTATCAATGAGAGCAATCAAACCTCACTGAACTCCACATAGTTAAATGTGTAGTCAGTGAAGGTCTCGCTTTCAAATACTTTATTTATTCGCTATCTAAACCAGGCTCATCACCAGTATGTTGACTTAGATATACTGAACAGAAAACTTTGATTTACTGCCAGCAGCTACTCCCCTTCTATTAGTCATGTATAATACTCTTTTTGACAATAAAAGTCAAGCCATAAACCCTAATTTGAGATTATGACCTATTTAGAAACCGCAGCCCAATTTTACAGCCAAGTTGCTCAAACACCGGAAGTGGGGCTATGCTGTGTCCAAAGTACACCTTTACAATTACCAGGACTGAAAATTCCTATAGCTATGCAGGAAATGAACTATGGTTGTGGAACTACAGTTCATCACAATGAACTCAGTAATGAACCCACAGTTTTATATGTTGGTGTCGGTGGTGGCTTAGAAGCTTTGCAATTTGCTTATTTTTCTCGTCGTCCTGGTGCGATTATTGCTGTCGAACCTGTGGAAGCTATGAGAGAAGCTGCAACCCGTAATTTACAACTTGCTGCAAAGGAAAACCCTTGGTTTGATCCTAGCTTTGTCGAAATTCGTCCGGGAGATGCTTTTAATTTACCTGTTGCGGATGCTTCTGTAGATGTAGTAGCGCAAAATTGCCTGTTTAATATTTTTGAACCAGCAGATTTAACTCGTGCTTTAAAAGAAGCATATCGGGTATTAAAATCAGGTGGACGCTTGCAGATGAGTGACCCGATTGCAACAAGTCCAATTCCTGCTCATTTACAACAAAATGAACATTTACGCGCTTTATGTTTATCTGGCGCACTTACATATCAAGAGTATACTAACTTAATTATTAATGCTGGTTTTGGACAAATTGAAATTCGCGCTCGTCGTCCTTATCGCTTATTAGATAAACAAACTTATCAACTTTCGGAAAATCTACTTTTAGAAAGTCTCGATTCTGTGGCTTTTAAAGTAGATATTCCCGCGGACGGAGCTTGTATTTTTACTGGTAAAACAGCGATTTATGCAGGTAAGGAAATATTTTTTGATGATAAGAATGGGCATATTTTACAAAGAGGAATTCCTGCGGCGGTTTGTGATAAAACAGCGGCAAATTTAGCAGTTGTAAATCCTGAAGAAATTATAATTACTGATTCTACATGGTATTACGATGGTGGGGGATGTTGTTAATTTTAGATAGTTATAGCTTGCGTGACGATGCAATAATCATCCGCCACGCTATCAGCAAGTTCTAATTAAAACTATGATTCTTGAATTTCTTTTTGTAAAGCCTGAATTTGCTGAAGAGATAATTCCGTAATTTCGGCAATTTGTTCTAAACTCATGCCAGTTCGTAACAATTTTAAAGCAAACTTTCTGGTTGCTTCTGCTTCACCTTCAGCTTTACCTTCTTCTAAAGCTTCTTGATAAACTCTGGTTTGTTTCAACTCACTTAAACCTAACATAGCTTCAATCTCCTCTCTGCTTTTTTTGGGTAATTTGTAGACGATAATTGTCTCAATCAGATTAATTAAATCCCGTTTAATTTTGATATCAGTTAGTTGTTGGTTTGCTTGTGCAATTAAGCGTCTTGCTAATGCTGGTGCAGCCTTCTCTGTTTCTATTACTAGTTTAACAACTCCCACCCCTAAAGAACTCTCTCCCAACTCATCTAAATAAATGCGTGTAACTCTTTCAAGCAGCAAGATTTCGCCAAATTGTAAATTCTGTTCTCTTTCTATATTACGACTAGGATAGATGATTACAGCTTGCCAAGGATGAGGAGTTTTGTATTGTCGTAGGTAGAGAAAAAGTTCTGCAAAGAGACGATAATATAAATCATCATCGGGTTGAAATTGAACCTCGACAATGTAAAATGGTTTTTTAGGATCTTTGGTGGTTGGTAAAAATAAACCGTCTAAACGAAAAGCCAGTTGTTTAACTTCACGAGAGGTAAATTCATAAACATCTGCTTCTGTGGGAGAATTATTAATTAGTTCAAAAAAGATGCTAGGAAATGCTTGAAATAAGCTATAGAAAATTGTATCGGTTTTCACGGTAATTGAGTAATTCTTATATCTAAACTCTAGTGAATTTTATCTCTTGTAGGGTGCGTCAGAGAGGATATTTTGACAAAAAACAGATTTCTTCTATCTGACGCACCCTACTCAATAAGTTATTCCCAAACGACGCAATTTCCTCGTTCCCAGTCTCTGACTGGGAATGCCATCTTAGAGGTTCTACCTCCAGGTATAATAGAGGCAGAGCCTCTTAACTACATTCCCACGCAGAGCATGGGAACGAGATGGCTTTGTCGAAATTCGTCCGGGAGATGCTTTTAATTTACCTGTTGCAGATGCTTCTGTAGACGCAAAGCCAGAAAACTCTCGTTCCCAGTCTCTGACTGGGAATGTCATCTTGGAGGTTCTACCTCTAGGTATAATAGAGGCAGAGCCTCTTAACTACATTCCCACGCAGAGCATGGGAACCAGATGTCTAAATAAATGCGTGTAACTCGCTCAAACAGCAAGATTTCCCCAAATTATAAATTCTCTTGCTTTTATTTCTAAGTTCAGTATGGTTTAATTTAGATGGAATAAATAATTAATTTTATTAAAATGGCTTTTATGCCTAAACAAGATCCCGCAAAATTAAAAAAGGTATCCATTAGTCTTCCCTTTGGTATTGGTGCTGCGGAATGGGAAGCGGACACAACAGAACGGAAAGCCGCTTGGTCGTTGTATGTGGAACTGGTAACACGGGTTGCTGTGCAGTCTTTAGAAGTTGACCAGGGGTTAGTGCGGGAAGCGTTGAATTCTTTGTATAGTTTATTCGGAACTACCCGCGAAGTTCTCAAAGCGGCTGGACCTGATGTGGGTGCTTCTAAGAACTCAGTTGGGGGTATTGCTATTGCGGTGTTGAATAATGGGTTACGACCATTTTTAGCTAAATGGCATCCTATTTTACAAGCTTGGGAAGCAAGACGGCCTATGGGGGTAAGTGTGAAGGAACACGAGGTGAGTTGGTCTGAGGAAGGAAAGTTGCGAAGCGAGTTGGCTGCTTTGCGAGGTGATTTAGAAGATTATGCGAAGGCTTTGGCGATTATTGCCGGTGTGGAGGAGTAAAATGTCTGATAACCGACTACAATTTGATGTTTTCCTTGCTCACAATAGTAAAGATAAACCAGAAGTTATAAAAATTGCCAACAAACTACGACAAGGTGGTTTAAATCCTTGGTTAGATAAGGAGCAAATTTTTCCTGGAGACAATATTCAAGAAGTTGTTTTTCAAGGAATTTCGCAGTCTAAAGTAGGTGCTTTTTTTATTAGCCAAAATAGATTGGGAGCTTTTCAGAGGAATTTAGAACTTGGTGCAATAATACAATTTTTTCTGGAAAAAAAAGAAAAAGGTTTTCGTGTGATTCCTATTTTACTTCCTGATATTAGCGATATTCCAGATGAATTATATCATTTAAAACAGTGGGCTTGGATTAGATTTACTAATTCAAATGTTGAAGAAGATGAAGAAGCATTACAGGATTTAATCCGTGGTATCAGAGGACGGAATTTTAAAGATGAAGATATAGCTTCTATTGAAAAGCGAATATTAGCTAATAAACAAGTAGTATATTCACCTCCCTCACCAAATAATACTGAACCAGAACCGGAAAAGTTTTTAGATATTCCCGTTACCAGTTTTAAATTTGAAACAGCTAAGTTAAAACCTGGCGTTTTGAGTTTGGGAAAAAGTTCAGAAATTACACCCATTTTCAAAACAGCAGAGTATTTTGCCCAAGATTTGGGAAATGGTGTAAATCTAGAAATGGTGGCTATTCCTGGAGGGACTTTTATCATGGGTTCTCCAGAAAATGAGGAAGGTTATAGTTCTTATCAAAGTCCACAACATCAAGTTACTGTTCCCCCATTTTTCATGGGTAAATATCCAGTTACTCAAAAACAATGGAAGGCTGTAGCCGCATTAGAAAAGGTTAAGATTAATTTACAATCCGATCCATCTCGTTTTAAAGGTGATAATCTGCCTGTTGAGTGTGTATCATGGAATGATGCTCAAGAATTTTGTGCCAGACTTTCCCGAATGGGAAATAAAACCTATCGTTTACCTAGCGAAGCTGAATGGGAATATGCTTGTCGTGGAGGAACTACTACCCCGTTTTATTGTGGGGAAACAATTTCTACGGATTTAGCTAATTATGCTGGTTACTGCACTTACGGGCAGGGACAAAAAGGACAGTATCGAGAAAAAACCACAGAGGTAGGAATTTTTCCCGCCAACCCTTTTGGTTTATATGATATGTGTGGGAATGTGTGGGAATGGTGTAAGGATGGGTGGCATGATCACTATATAAACGCGCCTACCGATGGCAGTGCTTGGACAAGTCTAAGCAGTCAACATAAGCTGCTGCGCGGTGGTTCGTGGTACGACAGTCCTGCTTATTGCCGTTCTGCTTATCGCTACGGCAGCAACCTCGACAACGACTACGTCAATATTGGTTTTCGGGTTGTGTGTAGTGGTGCGGCGAGGACTTGTTAGCACTCTGCACTTTTGCTCTTTCGCGCTTTGCGCTCTTATTCTTTTCACTTCCCTAGCGTAACGGAGTGGAGCGATCAAAAATATTTTACTTAGATTTCGGGAATGATTGATGGGTTGTCTCTCTATGATATAGGAAACTTTCGATTTAGTCAAGTGGTATGTTCCAATTATCAATAGTCTGCCACTTCCCCCTGTCTCTTAGAGGGTGTTTGAAAAGTATTATATCAAACCCGTAATCTCCAAAAACCTAACCCCCCTATCCCCCTTCCCTGCAAGGGAATGGGGGTTTTAAAGCCTCTCCCCTTGCAGGGGGAGAGGTTTGGAGAGGGGTCAGTCTATACATTCAAAACTTTTCAAACATCCTCTTAGGTTGAATGACTTTTAAAACATCCTCTTATAGAAATTCGTGCTAGAGATGCTTCTATGATTACACCTTTTTTTCAACAGCTAAATTCACCTTTAACAAAAAAGCAAATTAACGTTTTACAAATTAATTTAGGAAAGCGTTGTAATTTAGCTTGTAACCATTGCCATGTAGAAGCTAGTCCCAAAAGAACAGAGGAACTGACACCGGAAATTTGTCAACAGTTAATTACTTTAATTAGTAAGTTTCCGCAAATTAAAACGGTGGATTTAACTGGTGGCGCTCCAGAAATGAATTATGGTTTTAAGCCATTGGTAGAAGCTGCTAGAAAGGCAGGAAAACAGGTAATTGTGAGATCAAATCTGACAATTTATTTTGTCGAGGGATTTGAGGATTTACCAGATTTCTTTGCTCAAAATCAAGTTAGGATTGTGGCTTCTCTTCCCTGTTATTTAGCAGACAATGTTGATAAGATGCGGGGAAATGGTGTTTTTGAACAATCAATTAAGGCTTTGCAATGGTTGAATAAAATTGGTTATGGTCAAAACCCAAATTTAGTTTTAGATTTGGTGTACAATCCTCCATTACCAAATAGTGAAAATTTTTCTTTAACTCCCGAACAAGAAAATTTAGAAAAGGCTTATAAAACCTTTCTGTTGGAAAAGTTTGATATTCGATTTAATCATCTTTTCACAATTACTAATATCCCGGTAGGAAGAACAAAATTTCATTTAGAAAGAAAGCAACTTTATTTTAGCTATTTGCATTTTTTAGAGTCTCACTTTAACCCCAAAACAATTGATGGTTTAATGTGTCGTGAACAACTTTCTATTGATTATTTAGGGAATATTTATGATTGTGACTTTAACCAAATGATGAATTTACCTGCAAAAACTAGCAATGGTGAAAAATTGACAGTGAGCAAATTATTAGAAATTGGTAGTTTAGATATAATTCAAGAAGTCCAAACTGCTGAATATTGCTATGGTTGTACTGCGGGGTGTGGTTCTAGTTGTGGTGGTGCGATAGTATAAAGTGACAAAGATTAAGAAAATATATATGTCATCAAAGAATTACTTTGTAAAGAAATTTGCGGTAGTTGAACTTCTAATTTTTAGATGCAGTAAGATGAAGTGAGTTAAGTCTCCTCACACCACATTTTTTATTAAAGCCGTGAATTTATTTTTTCACGGTTTTTATTTTTTTATGGACAAAAAAATAATTATGACTTACGCATTGATAAAATTTTTAACGGGTGGTTTTGTTTGTGCTGGGGAACAGCTAATTAACAACCCAATGAAACTAAGAGGTTGTTTGAAAACTTTTTCGTGTGGCATCTGACACCCGCAGATCCCCCTAAATCCCCCTTGAAAAGGGGGACTTTGAGGAATTTAGCCCCCTTTTGTAAGGGGGGTTGGGGGGATCTCGATTAATTCTGATACTTTTCAAACATCCTCTTATACTGCTATTATTTTCAATATATTGTCAGTTATGAGAATGCTTCCATGAATACTCTGAAAACTCAATCAGATAATTACTTTAAGAAGAATTGGGAAACATATCAAAAAGTCTTAGCCAATAATTACATGGAACACCGAGAAATTTATGGTGTTTTGCATAAATTATTAACTGATTACTTGCCAACACCATTTTCCTTACTTGAACTTGGATGCGGTGATGCTAGTTCATCAGTTCAAGCTTTATTAAATACTACCGTTGCCTCCTATACCGGAATTGACTTATCTGCGGCTGCTTTGGAAATTGCCCAAGGCAACATGGCACAAATTAACTGTGAACAAACTTTTATTGAAGACGACATATCGAAAGTTGTTGAGGAACTAGCTGAAAACCGAAAGCAAAGCTTTGATATAGTTACGACTTCCTTTGTTTTACATCATCTAAGTTTGGCACAAAAAGATAAAGTTATTGAGCAAGTATTCCATCTTTTGAAACCCAAGGGTGTATTTGTTTTGATTGACATAGTTTGTAAACAAGGGGAAGACCGAGAAAAATTTGTTAATCGCTACTTAGAAAATATGCGTCAAAACTGGACTGCACTCTCGTCTCAAGATATGTCCATGATTGAAAATCATATATCTACTTATGATTTGCCCGAAACTCAAACTACTTTGTACCAAATTGCACAAAAGCACAATTTTGTTCGTTTTGAATGCTTATACAAAGATACTCCTGAATCTGCACAATTTTTATGCCTATACAAGTGATTTTACACTCTCAGGGGTAAAGATACGGATCGAAACTATCATGACTTTGACACTCTTACTGGCTTTAGCCACTGAGATTCTTGGTTCAACGAGTCCACTTAGGGACTTCCAAATAAAAAAATACTCAACCACCTAACGCAAAAATCTCTCAAACCCTTATTCCTCTGTGTCCTCTGCGCCTCTGTGGTTCGTTAATCAGGATAATTTATTTCTTGGAAGTCCCTTAATTTAGACCCCTTGCGGTATTTAAGCCAGAGGTGGTTCTCTCCCCAGAAAGACAGGGCGCAGGCCCTGCGCCCCTACGATTGTTCGATGATTCCGCCACCTAATACCGTATCTTCGTCGTACCAAACCGCTGCTTGTCCAGGGGTGATGCTGAATTGTGGTTCATCAAATACTAACCGGACGCGGGAATCTGGTAGGGGAATGACTGTGACGGGTACGGGTTGGGAACGATAACGGATTTGAACTTCGGCGCGAATGGGGGCAACGGGTTCAGCTATGGAAACCCAATTTACTCGATTTATTGTACATTCTGACTGAGATCCTTTGGTGCGATCGCCTACAATTACCCTGTTATTAGCTGCATCTAATTCGATCACATACAAGGGTGCGGCGGCGGCGATACCTAAGCCTTTTCGCTGACCAATAGTGTAATGATGAACACCATCATGTTGTCCCAGAACTTTACCAGTTTCATCAACAATATCACCGGGTTTGGGGGCTAAATATTTATCTAAAAATGCCCGCATAGAACCATTGCTTTCTACCAAGCATAAATCTTGACTTTCTGGTTTATCGGCGGTTTTTAAGTTGTATTCAGTAGCAATTCTCCGAGTATCAGTTTTATTCAGTTCACCCAGAGGAAAAATTGTTGCCCCTAATAAGTCTTGGGATAAGTCATAGAGGAAATAAGATTGATCTTTGTTGCGGTCTACGGCTCGTAACAATTGGTAACGGTTAGTAGTGTCATCGTAGCGGATTTGGGCATAATGACCTGTGGCGATTTTCGTTGATGCCAATTTTTCCCGAGCATATTCCACCATTGGACCGAATTTCACCGTTTTGTTACATTGGGAACAAGGCAAAGGTGTAATTCCCACACTATAACCTGTCACTAAAAAATCAATAATTTCTGTTTGAAAGACATCCCGAATATCAACAACTTCATGGGGTATACCCAATTGTTCACAAATATCAGCCGCGTCGATCATTCCTTCAGAGCAACATTGCCCTTTGCCTTTCATCAGCCAAAGAGTTAAACCAATTACATCATAGCCCTGATTATGCAGCATAGCGGCGGCTACGGAACTATCAACGCCACCGGAAAGACCAACGACAACTTTTTTCATATTTTTCAAAGTCTTTGGGGCTTAATTGTTGCCACAAAGAGATTTTTATTTGACCACAAGGTGCGAGACTGTCCAATTATAGCACACATACTTATCAAGCCTGAAGGGGATAACAAAAGTAAAGTCTCCAGATTGTCCAGATTAGTGAGAAAATAAGAACTTGCAATTATCTTTACCTTGTATTCTTGACTGACCAAAGGAATTGGAAAAAATGTGGCAAAGAATTACGTTGATCTTATTATTGGTGTTGAGCTTCAGCTTGAGTAGTGTTGGTGTGGCTAATGCGGCTGGACTAAATCGGTTTGTAGATAGTGCTGACGGTTATCAATTTGATTATCCTAATGGTTGGTTACAAGTTAAAGTTGGTGATGGTCCTGATGTGGTGTTTCATGATTTAATTGAAGTATCAGAAAATGTGTCTGTGGTAATTAGTCCTGTTCCCTCTGGTAAAACTTTAGCGGAATTGGGAACACCAACAGAAGTCGGTTATAAGTTAGGAAAGGCGGCTCTTGCTCCCGTCGGTTCTGATCGGACTGCTGAGTTAATCAATGCGGCTGAAAGGGAAGTAAATGGGAAAATTTACTACTTTCTAGAATATGGAGTTAAATTTCCTAATGGACAGGAAAGACATAATATTTCTAGTGTGGCTATCAGTCGTGGTAAGCTGTTTACGTTTAATGCTTCTGTTCCTGAGAAACGTTGGAAGAAACTGCAACGAATAATTGATGAAGTTGTGAGTTCTTTCACTGTTTATTAATAATTAGAAATGGTGGTAATTGAGAATTAACTATGATCAATTACCCAAAAAATTACTTATACAGCAATTTATGAAAATTCCGCAATTTGTCCTTGCTTCTGCTTCTGTTGCCCGTCGTCGGTTATTGCAAACTGTGGGAATTGAACCAATGGTTTGTGCGAGTGATTTTGATGAGTCACAAATACAACTGACTGAACCTGGGGAATTGGTGAAAACGCTGGCTCAGTGTAAGGCGGAAACTGTGGTTTCCCAATTTCCATCAGCTTTGGTGATGGGTTGTGATTCGGTTTTGGCTATGGGTGGGGGGATTTATGGTAAACCAGAAAATGCTGAGGAAGCGATCGCTCGGTGGCAATTGATGCAAGGTAATTTTGGTGACTTGTACACTGGTCATGTTTTGATTGATACCACTAAAAATCAAACTGTGGTTAAATGTCAAGTTACTAGGGTGTATTTTGCAAAAATGAGCGATCGCGCTATTCTTGCCTATGTAGCTACAGGTGAACCTCTTCAATGCGCTGGGGCTTTTGCTTTAGAAGGTTTTGGGAGTTTATTTGTGGAGAAAATCGAGGGTTGCCACAGTAATGTCATTGGTTTGAGTTTACCCTTATTGCGGCAGATGATCGGGGAATTGGGATATGAAGTTATAGATTTTTGGGGATAATTTGTAAAATTATGATTTTTTCAATCACAATGTTCAGTTAACCAGTTAATTAGATCAGTTTCAGTTTTAAAATCTAATAAAGCTTCTCCTAAATCCTCTAATTGCAGAAAAGATAAGTCTTGAATTTTATTTTGAGTTTCAGTCCCTATTTTTCCTAAATGACGTTGAAGTTGACGAACAATTAATCTAATTTCAGAACGTCTTCCCTGTTCTAAACCTTCTCGAACGATTTTTTGATAAACGACAGATTCTTGCATAATATCCTCCCGAAAATAAGCGTTAATCAAATCCGCATCAAATCTAATTCCAGCTAGAAGTTGCACACAGGCTGAGACGTTGATTTGCTGTCTTCTATCTTCTATTATATTTACTTTAGCTGCAACTTGTTCTAATATTGCTCTGGGATTATCAACTTTGGCTAATACAGCTAAGGGTAACAGTTCGGTCATTGCTAATAATGGTTGAGGATCACATTCCCAAATTCTGATGACTCGATAGCGATGAAAAGTATTAGCTGTTTTAAATTCATTGATAAAAACCTCCTCTGATGTGGTGGGTTTTAAAAAGATAATAATTTGTTCAATGTTAGTATCATATTGGCGATATAATCTCACCCAATAATCTAGCATTCGTAATGGTAGCGGGGGTTTTGATTGATGAACTGTTTGAAATTCTAAATGAATAATATTTTTGTTGGTTTTTAATAAAAAAAGTCCATCAACACGAATTGGTTCTAAGTTTAATTCTGTTTTTAGTAATTCTGGATTTTCTGTAATTTCTGTATTCAACAACCATTGAACAATGGCTTGGGGATATTCTTCAATTAAGTATTTCAGCGTACTGTCATAGCTCATATTTTTTTATGGTCGTTATTTATTTGTAAAGAATTATCATAATTTGGTTTTTGAAATTATTATTTGAGTCAGTAGTCATATATTAATATCTTACAATTCAGTATCCCAGATAATTAATCATATTACAGAATACAATTGCACTTTTTGTTACATAAATTTATTTTCATGATCAGCCCATACTATAACTCTTTGTTTATATTTCCAGGCATAAAAAAATGGTACAAATAATTGTAAACTAACAAATAAATTGTCCCTCTTACATAATATGTCTTCTACTCCTTCTCTTCGTGAACAACAACATCCTCTGATTCGTCAACTAGCTGATTGTATTGAAGCAGTTTGGCATAAACACCTAGACTTATCACCATACCATTTACCAGCGGAATTGGGATATGTAGAAGGTAAATTAGAAGGGGAAAAACTAATTATCGAAAATCGCTGTTATCAAAGTCCCCAGTTTCGCAAAATACACTTGGAACTAGCAAGAGTAGGGAATATGTTAGATATTCTGCACTGTGTGATGTTTCCCCGTCCAGAATATGATATTCCCATGTTTGGTTGTGATTTAGTCGGAGGTAGAGGTCAAATTAGTGCAGCAATTGCCGATCTTTCGCCGGTAAACTTAGAGCGGATTTTACCAGATGGTTATAATTCGCAACTTAGTAAATTAACCACAGCCAACTTTTCTCAACCTCGTGATTTACCAGAATGGGGAAATATTTTTTCCGATTTTTGTCTATTTATTCGTCCTAGTTCCCCCCAAGAAGAAACAATGTTTATTTCTCACGTAGAATCATTTTTAGATATCCATTGTACACAAGCCATCGCATCTAGTCCAGTTGCACCGGAAAAAGTAGCTCAAATTATTGCTGGACAACATAATTATTGTACCAAACAGCAACAAAATGATAAAACCCGTAGAGTTTTAGAAAAGGCTTTTGGTGTAGATTGGGCAGAAAATTATATGACTAAAGTTTTATTTGACTTGCCAGAGTTACCAGAATAATCTGAGAAAATATTACCAAAAGTGTCAGCAATTAAAAATTGCTATTACCTTATCTGTAAAATGCGTTACGTTTTCCCTCAACTGATAAATGTAGAATTTATATGAAGTCATCACCACTGATACTTTTGGGAGGGAAAACTAACGTTAATCACTAAAATTCCTAGTTATCTGGTTTTGGCTGATAATTAGTAATTATTAATTGTTAAAATTCTTACCTATTTGCTCAAAAGTTTTATTTTCTCTTGTAAACTGCAAGTTTTGAAGTTTCGCACATCTTCTTAAAAATGAAGTGTGGAATCTCAACTACTAATGATTTATAAAATCTACCAATTGTATCCCAGGTTGCTTTGAGATAGAAATTTTCATGTAAAGATAATACACCTGAATAATCACAGAGTGTAGTTTATCCAAAGTTAATCATACCCAACAATAGTTATAAAATTGCCAAAACAAAAACCTAAAGAGGTGTAAATCTTGGATAAAGTTTGCTGTGGATTTTAATTACAGCTAATTTACTTTTTTAGTTTCATCACCACAATTCAGATAAATAGGTTAAATATCATGTCAAGGGTGAATGAAAAATCAAAATCCCCAGAAAAGGCACTTGAGCAGCCAAAAATTTGGTTGAGTATTGCCGTAGCTTTACCAGTAGCTATAGCTGCCGGTTTCTTAGCTACAGCGAGAATGGAACAATTAAAAAAACTGACTTCTACTGTATCTGTTGCTCCAGTTCCCAATAGTATTACTGCCATAGGACGCTTAGAACCAAGAGGAGAAGTAGTTAAACTTTCTGCTCCAGCGGGTTTATCAGGTAGTTCACGAGTACAACAACTTTTAGTCAGAGAAGGGCAACGAGTACAGCAAGGACAGATTGTGGCCATTTTAGACAGCCGCGATACCAGTATGGCAGTAGTAGAAGAAGCCAAAGCTAAATTGCAAGAATCCCGTGCGAATTTAGCCCAAGTTAGTGCTGGTCCACCAAGAGATGCTCAAGCTCAAAGATTCATTATTTCTCGGTTGCAAGCCCAACTAGCTGGAGAAAAAGAGGCTCAACAGGCAACAATTAGCCGAATTGCTGCCCAGTTAAGTGGTGATAAAGTTGCCCAACAAGCCACAGTTAACCGTTTGGAAGCGGAACTACTGGGACAAAGAAATTCTTTAAAAGCCAATATGGAGCGGATTAGAGCCGAACAACGAAATGCTCAAGTAGATTATGGGCGCTATGATTTTTTATACAAACAAGGTGCTATTTCTCAGCAAGAACGCGATCGCCGTCGCTTAAGTGCGTTAACTACAAATCAACAGTTAATTGAAAGTGAAGCTAGTTTAAAACGGGCAATAGATACTATTCAACAGCAAGTTTCCGAAGCTAGAGCTAATCAAATTAAAACCCTAGCGACCTTACAACAGCAGTTAATTGAAGCCACAGCCAACCGTAACAAAACTGTCTCCACTTTACAAAGACAAATAGACGAAGAAAGAGAAAGATTGAGCAGAATATTAGTAGTTAGTCCGCTAAATGTCCAAGTTGCTCAAGCACAAGTTACTAATGCCATTGCTTTAATGAGAAAAGCTCAAGTAGAACTTCAGCAAAGCTATGTTAAAGCTCCTAGTTCTGGTGAAATATTAAAAATTCACACTAAATCAGGGGAAATCATGGGAGCAAATGGAATTGCGGAAATCGGACAAACAGATCAGATGTTTGTAGTTGCAGAAGTTCCTGAAGATAGTATTAATAAAGTCCGTTTGGGTCAAAGTGCTACTATCTCTAGTGACAACGGTGCATTTAATGGTCAATTAAAAGGCAGAATTACATCAATTGGTAGAAAAATTGGCAAGAAAGATGTCCTCAATAATGATCCAGCGGCAGATATTGATGCCAGAGTTGTCGAAGTGAAAATTGCCCTATCTCCAGAATTTACCAAGCAAGTTTCCGGTTTAACAAATGCTAAAGTCACCGTAGAAATTAATGAGAATTAACTTCCTATTTCTACGCCAAATATTCATGTTCAACTACTTAATTAGTATCGAGATCAAAAAAAATAAAAAATGGCAGTAAAAATACCTTTATCTTGGCTGCAACTGACAAGAGAAAAAACTCGCCTAGCAGTGGCTTTGTCAGGTATTGCCTTTGCTGATATTTTAATGTTCATGCAGCTAGGTTTTCGGGATGCACTCTATTACAGTAACGTGAGAATGCACAGCAGTTTAGCCGGAGAAGTGGTTTTAATTAACAGTCAATCTAATGCTGTTTTAGCAATGAAAACCTTTTCCCAACGCCGTTTATATAAGGCATTAGACTTGCCTACAGTTCAGTCAGTACATCCTATATATTTAGACTATACAAGCTGGAGAAATCCTGTTACAGGTCGCCCTCGCAGTATCTTAATTTTCGGCATAAATCCAGAAGTTAATCTTTTTGATTTACCTGGAGTAGACGAAAATTTAAATAAACTCAAACTTCCTGATGTTGTTTTATATGACCGTTCTTCCAGAGTAGAATATGGTCCGATTGCTGATAGTTTTAATGCCGGAAAAGTTGTAACAGCCGAAGTACGCAGAAGAAAAGTTCAGGTCGGTGGATTATTTACATTAGGGGCATCTTTTGGTGCAGATGGAAATTTAATTACCAGTGATGTTAACTTTTTACGGATTTTTAATAACCGTCAAAGGGGATTAATTGATATTGGCATTATTAAGTTAAAGCCTGGTGCAGATCCCATCCTAGTAGCTCAAGAATTGCGAAGTTATCTACCTACAGATATCAATGTTTTAACTAAGGAAGAATTTATTGAATTTGAAAGAAATTATTGGGCAAGTAGTACAGCTATTGGCTTTATTTTTACCTTGGGAACAATTATGGGTTTTATTGTAGGAACTGTAATTGTTTATCAAATTTTGTATACAGAAGTCAATGACCATTTATCTGAATATGCTACGCTCAAAGCTATAGGTTACACTCAAAATTATTTACTAACTGTAATTCTTCAAGAGGCTTTTTTATTAGCTGTTGTTGGTTATTTACCTGGATTTGGCTGCGCTCTTGTTCTTTACAATGTTGCTAGAGATGCTACACTTTTGCCTATATTTATGAGTTATAATCGCGCCATTATGGTAATCATGTTAACTATTTTAATGTGCTTTATTTCGGGAATGATTGCTATTCGGAAATTAAGTTCTGCTGATCCAGCCGATATTTTTTAGCTTAGTTCTTGGTCATTGGAAAAAACAATATTTATTCTTCCTTCTTCCTTCTTTCTTCTTCCTTCTTTATCCTGACTCCTGACTCCTGACTCCTGACTCCTGACTCCTGAACTCCTGAATCCTTTTATTATGATCAACAAAGAACCTGTAATATCTATTAAAAATATCAATCACTACTACGGTAAAGGATCGCTGAAAAAACAGATCCTATTTGATATTAGTTTGGAAATATATGCTGGAGAAATCGTGATTATGACTGGACCATCTGGTTCAGGGAAAACGACTTTATTAAGTTTGATTGGTGGGTTAAGATCGGTACAAGAGGGAAGTTTAAAATTCTTAGGTGATGAATTGTGTGGTGCTAGTCAAAACAAACTGGTACACATGAGACGGAAGATTGGTTATATTTTCCAAGCTCATAATTTATTGGGTTTTTTAACTGCTCGGCAAAATGTGCAAATGGCTGTGGAATTAAATAATAATATTTCCCAATCAACAGCTATTTCCCAATCAGAAGATATGCTGGCATCTGTAGGTTTACAAGAACGGGTTAACTACTATCCAGATAATTTATCTGGTGGACAAAAACAAAGAATAGCGATCGCTCGCGCTTTAGTTAATCATCCTCCTTTAGTATTAGCAGATGAACCAACAGCCGCATTAGATAAACAATCAGGACGTGATGTAGTCGAAATCATGCAGCGTTTGGCTAAAGATCAGGGAACTGCTATCTTATTAGTAACCCACGATAACCGGATTTTAGATATCGCTGATCGCATTGTCGAAATGGAAGATGGTCTTCTGACCCGTGATGCTCAAAATGTTGCTTCTAATCACAACTCCTAATTTTGATGATCCGTCTTCTTCAATACAAGTAATATATTCCAAACCAAAATTTTTTTCCGGTTTGAATTTTTCGGTATTTATTCGTAATTTCAAGTTGTGATTATTTCTGAATAGTGTCTGCATGATGTGAATTTGCTGTCCTATTGTTTTTTGTCAGAGGGGTTTGACGGCTAGTTCTAAATGTCACATTCACGCCTTCATTTGATTGTTCTAGTACTAGCAACGCGGTAGGTTTAGCCTTTTGATCCCAGTGCATATAAACAATCCTACCTTGAATAGTCGGTTGCCAGGTATCATCATCTTCCCTGGGGCTAAGGTATGTTTCTATACAATTCATAATTTGATTAATTGTAGAAGAAGTAGCTTGAGTTGGCAACTTCATTAATCGAATTTGCGTTCTAAACAGCACCCGCTTCACAATGTTGGGTGCTACACCAGTTTCATACTCAATATCGAAAGTTTCATCTACTTGCTTACCAGTATTACTAGCAATTCCTATAGATCCTTGGTTAGCTTGAGCAGGACGTAGGACTTGAGATATCTTATCTTTAACCTTAATTTTAATTTGATTAACTAGGGCAAAATGGAATACCTCCTCTGACATCCGCATTCGCAGATAATCTAAGTTAAAGTCCCGTGAGTGAACTAAATCTGGATTAGTTTCCATTTTGCGAATAGTTTCTAAAGCTAACTTCAGCTTTTTCTCTAATTCTCGTGTGCGGAATTTTTCAAAAGTTAGTTTCTTCTCCCTCTTTTGCACTAAAATTTTGCCATAAATAATTACAGCAACCAGAGCTAAAACCAGTCCTCCACTAGCACACAATAGCAATGGTATAGCTGGGAATTCATTGCTAGAAACTTCTGTATTCGTTTTTGTTGTTTTCAATCTAGACGATTGAGCCAGAAAAATTGTACTAACCATAATTCATGAACCTTTTAACTCCTGATGTTTAGAATACCCAAAATCTTATTTAGTAGTTGGCTGTGGTATAAGTATTTCTTACATTGTCTTGATCATGTCATATGTACAAACCTATTAGTCACTTGGATCAGCATTTTATCAATATACAGCCATTGTCTGATATGACATCTACGCATTCATATCATATTTGCCTGTTAGCAACAGATATGGATGGGACACTAACTAAAGATGGCAGATTTACATCTCAACTCCTAAATACTTTAGAGAGTCTATCAGCAGCCAAAATTCCGGTCTTGATTGTGACTGGACGTTCGGCTGGGTGGGTAAGTGCTATTAGTAGTTTAATGCCCATTGTCGGTGCGATTGCCGAAAATGGTGGTTTATTTTATCCATCAGGTAATTCTGATCCAGTTACACTCACGCATATTCCTGATTTGGCTAACCATCGTCAAGATTTAGCTAGAACCTTTGTGAACTTACAAACTTATTTTCCGCAAATCCGAGCATCTGCTGATAATTTATTTCGAGTCACAGACTGGACATTTGATCTTACCTCACTAACGACTGATCAACTAAAAAATATAAGTGATCTTTGTAAACAGATGGGTTGGGGATTTACTTACAGCAATATTCAGTGCCATATTAAACCCCAAGGACAAAATAAAGCTGCTGGTTTATTAAAAGTCTTAGATCAATATTTTCCCACATACTTGCCAGAACAGGTTATCACTGTTGGTGACAGTCCCAATGATGAAAGTTTATTTAACCAGCGTTATTTTCCTATGTCCGTAGGTGTGGCAAATATCCAGGAGTATACAAATCAGTTACAGCATCAACCTACATATATAACTACAGCAGCCGAAGGAGATGGTTTTTGCGAGTTGTGTAGTTATATTTTGCAAAATTGCCAGCGTTAGCAGGAGGTAGGGGCGCAGGGACTACGCCCAGTCAGGAGTCACCGAGTCAGAAGAAAATTACCTGTTCCCTATTCCCTGCGATAAAGTGACTTGCATAGCTTTTTTATGGATCTTCTATCACCTAAAATTAATGTCATCGTTTCCTAATGGTTATGCAGTCTAGCTGGAGGAGAAAGCTATATATATCAGTGTTTTTGGCAATTCCCATAGTAATTTTATATATAAAATTACTATATTCAATATCAGGAATCCATAAGCTAAAACTATACCATTTTTATATTTTCTTTGTTATTTTGTATTCAACTGAACAGTTATTCAACACAAAGCCAGTTTTAATAAAAATTAGTTCAACTACTTTACCTTTCTTCAAGTTCAGTCCAAATTGCCAAGATAATTTGTAGTGTAAATTGCCACATTGTCCAGTTTCTATCAATCTCATCTACATAGGATTTACAATAATGCTAAAAACAAATAGTGAACCGATGATTCTCTCCAGTTTTGTCAACCCTATCGAAGAAAACCATTCAGTTAAAAATAAGTTTGATTTATTGCAAAAAATCCGTCAACGTCTAGACGACATTGAAATTGATAATCGTCGAGTTGCCAAATTGATTGCTAAAGTAATTCCTGCCCAATGTCCCTTTGAGCGTGATATCGTGGTTTTTGGACGAACAATTGCTCATATTCCACCTATGTGCAAACTAAACCCACTGTATGATCAGTTTGTCGGCTTGCGTTTTCGCGCATTATGTTATTTAGTAGATAAGTGTGGAGAAGACATCCAATCTTATTGTTAAATACAACTCATGGAAATTAAAGTCGTACATCAACCAAATCTTGAACATCTCAAGGAGTTAGATGTATTCAACTGGCCAATTTGGGAAAAGGAAATATCTCAATTTTCCTGGACTTACGATGATCAAGAAACTTGCTACTTTTTAGCAGGTAATGTTGTTGTCACTCCTAATGGAGGACAAGCGGTAAAAATGGGTAAGGGAGACTTAGTAACTTTTCCCGCTGGGATGTCTTGTACATGGGAAATTACCAGCGACGTAAAAAAACATTATTGCTTTGATTAATATTTTTGCAATCTCAATAACCAATATCTGAAGATGTGAATTGGATGTGAATTGGATGTTATTTAGAGGTTGGCTATGAAACTATTGATCCCAAAATATCATCTACAACTAAATTAATTTCGGGGAATGCTTGAATTGACATTTTTTCTCCTCGACTTAGTTTTTGAATGTCGCTATAACCATTTTCGCTAGGGTAGCGATAAACAATAATACAAGATATAACAAAGAAGCAATCAGATCCCCGACTTCTCAACTCAATTGATTATTTATTAACAAGATATAACAAAGAAGTCGGGGATCTAGGATTACAAATAATCAAAAAAGACTTCGGGAACTAATCTTAATTCACCAGATTTGAATCGAGAAATATCTATCCACAATGCGCGATGTTGACGTTCTGGTGTTTCCGCAAAAGTTAAACTTTCAATTTGATAAAACTGGGAATCAGCAAAGTCGCATTCATAAAGTTGAATGATTTCATGTCCTTGTCTACCGTCAAAAGTAAATAAGTTCTCAATACAACTTAGATAGCGAATATTTGTTAATTCGGCTTGAATTTCTTCTTGAAATTCTCTAGCTAAGGCTATGCGGCTAGTTTCGCCAAATTCTACGCCACCACCTAAAGCCCGGTAGAATATTGATTGTTTTTTAGGATCGAATCCTTCAGAAACAAATATTCGATTACCATCTCGAATTAGGGCTAAAACAATTACCCGGATTTGACCTTCTTTATTCATGATGACAATTAATTATCGTAAATTGAAGAGGGACGACTTTCGCTATCTTCTGTAGGCCAATCTGGATTTTCACCACCAATGTATAGTTCTTCAATTGTGACGTATTCTTCAGTTAGTTGGGTGAGGGCGTTGATAAGAATGTCTAAGGCGATCGCATCACTTGTACCTAAATCAAACCAACAACGTCCCCATTCTCCTTCATATTCAAATTCACCCATGTTGTGCATCAAAGCCATTAAGCTTTTATCATAGCCTCTTGCATCATAGTCCATGTGGCTGATATCAAGTCCTGTATCTTGGATTTGCAGATTTTCCGCATTAAATCCTCCCAATTTACCTAGATAAAACCAGGAATTGAATACTTCTTCTACATATTGTTTTTCCCGTTGGGAGGGAACATTGCTAAACTTCAACCAAATCCAAGTATCAAAAGGATTAAACTCGCGGAATTGAATTTCCATTTTTGTAATGGGTAAAACTAGAATTTTGTAACAACTGACCACTGACTACTGACCACTGACAGCCTGATTGCGTTCATATTCAATTTGTTTAACTAAGTTAGCAGGAAGTTGAGATTTTTTGGCTAATGCTTTATCAAAATGAATTATTGCTTCCTTGATTAAATCCTGACTTTTTTCTTTTTTTCCTTTTTCATGGAGAATTTGGGCTTTGAGATAGTAAATTTCTGGGTTGTCAGCAGTTGTTTTTAAGGCGCGGTTGACATAATCTAAAGCCTGGGAATGTTGTTTTAAATCTCGATATGCTAAAGCAATACCTCTATCTACTAAATAACCAGGTGCTGCATTTTTTTCCAATCGGTTAATTGCATCATCTGGACTAGTAAAAGGTAAATTCACAGCTAACATTAAATCCATATAACCGCGAATTAAGTTTAACTCTGGATCATTAGCAGAAATCTCTTCGGCTCTGTCAAGATATGTATAGACTTTCCGCAACCGACTAAAAGCGAGGGGCGCACCATTTACAGTTCCTTCCCGCTTTAAAATTACCGCCCCCTCTAAAAAATGACCAACCGCAGTGTATAAATTACCACGTAATGGGTCACTAGCGATGAGATTTTGTCCAGTTTCCAGGGTTTTTCGGCTGTATTTTGCTAAACTAGTCTGATCTTGATTTTGATATGCTAAAGAAGCCTGAATGGCGTAAATTAAAGGTTCATTGGGTTCGCTAGAGACGGCTTTTTGTAAAGCATCTTTGGCTGCTGGGTAATTTCCTTGCTGAAAAATAGCATTAAAAACAGCTTCCGTGCGATCGCCAATTTTATGAGGTTCACGAGAGCGAAATGGATCACCCGCAAAGGATGGATTTACTAAAATATTTAAAAGGATGGAAGTAGTTACAGTCACCTTGAAAAATGGAGCAAATCGCCAGAATATCCTAAATTGAGGCATTAAAACCTGTTTAAACATGATAACCCTCAGAATAATTACAGTTGAAATTGTTGTGTCTATTACCTAAAATGCAAAAATAGTGAATATAAATTACGTCTATTTCCATCAAAAATTTCTCATAACTTGGTAATCTTCACAAATGCTCTATCTCAGAAATCTAACTTATCACCCCACAGCCTGCCCAAAAGCAATTCTTCAAGCTATAAATTTAGAATTACCACCCCAGAAACTGGGTTTAATTATTGGTCCTAGCGGTTCGGGTAAAAGCACCTTATTAGAAATTTTATCTGGATTGGCTGATCCCACTGCTGGTGGAGTTTTCTGGAGAGAACAGGGACTCATAGCCGAAGAACTACAACAATTAGCCGGTTTAGTATTTCAATTTCCAGAAAGACACTTTTGCGGGGGGACAATTTTAGAAGAATTGCGCTTAGGACATCCTGAACTGGGAGCGGACAGGGTTAAACAAGCATTAACAGAGGTTGGATTAGATCATTTATCTTTATCTGCGTCACCTCATGCTTTAAGTGGTGGACAACAGCGACGTTTAGCTTTAGCGGTGCAGTTAATTCGTCAACCAAATTTACTATTATTAGATGAACCTACAGCGGGTTTAGATTGGTCAATGCGTCGCCAATTGGTGAATTTATTAGCCAAACTCAAAAAAGATTGGACATTGTTAGTTGTAACACACGACGCTGGTGATATGTTACCAATAGCTGATTATTGTTGGACTTTAGATCATGGGGTCTTAACATCAGGAGTCAGCACTTCGGCTTCGCTCAGTGACCAGTCAGGAGTCAGAAGTCAGGGAGAAGAGGTAAAATCTGCTTAATTCTAAATTAATCTTCAGAGTAATTGAACGCAGATGAACGCAGATGAACACAGATAAGGAGGGATGAATTCATGGATTTGATGATGTTATGTAGCTTCACATAAAATTAGGTATGAAATTCCCAAATTGAACCTTTAAAACTCTTTCCTTTGCGTGATTGCGCCTTTGCGTGAGACTAAAATTCATACCCTGAATCAGTAACGCCAAAATAACTTAAAAAAATTAATTTTAACCAATGAATTTAGAATCTTTACCTATAACTAGTTTGCCAGAAATGGGGGAAATATGGCAAAAAACTCTGAATTGGCAACCAACAAATTGGGAAGAAAACCAATTTCAACAACTTTATCAATTAATCTTGGCAGGAAATTGTCAACTTAACTTAACTCGCATTACTGAACCTGAAGAATTTTGGGAAAAACATCTTTGGGATTCTTTGCGAGGAATTGCACCTAAACAAGTATTTATTCCCGGTATTGAAAAGGGTAAGCGGATAATTGATATTGGTACGGGTGCAGGTTTTCCTGGTATCCCAATTTCTCTAGTTTTTCCTAATTCTCAAGTTACGCTTTTAGATTCTACAGGGAAGAAAATTAGTTTTATTGAGACAATTTTATCAGCACTTGCTCTGAATAATGCCAAAACTTTACTGGGGAGAGCCGAAGAAGTTGGTCAGCAAATTCAACACAGACAACAGTATGATCTAGCTGTAATTAGGGCTGTGGGTAATGTTTCTGCTTGTGCTGAATATTCTTTACCTTTAGTAAAAAAAGGCGGTTTAGCGGTAATTTATCGCGGTACTTGGACTCAAGCCGAAAATGAAAGTTTAGAAATGGCTGTTACCCAATTAGGTGGGGTAATTGAACTAATTGAAGAATTTTCTACTCCCTTGAGTAATAGTATTCGTCATTGTCTTTATTTACGAAAAGTAGCAAACACACCAATTAGTTTTCCCCGTGCGGTTGGTATACCCAGTCAAAAACCAATTTAATCAACTGATTTCTCGATTTTAGATTAGATTGGTGATTAGATATCTAACAGCGCGAGAGCCTCAACGCTGATAGCGACAATAAACCTAAAATCCCAGAATCCAAGTGTTAAATTTGTCTCAAAATGGGTGTTCTGTATGGGTTGCTTCTGCAACAGAAGAACTGCTGACACCAACTGCTGTTGCTCTTGGCAAATTTGATGGTGTTCATCTTGGTCATCAAAGAGTGATTCAGCCAGTATTGCAGTCAGCACGGGGTGAGGAGAATTCAGTCCGCCCGTACTCAACCGTTGTCACATTTGATCCCCATCCCCAGGAGTTTTTTACAGGACTTCCCCGTGATTTGTTAACACCACTGGATGAAAAAGTTGCACAATTGCGATCGCTTGGGGTAGAACAATTGGTATTATTACCTTTTGATAGAGAACTATCTGCCCTTTCCCCTGAAGAATTTGTAGATAAAATCCTGGTTCAACAACTACAATGTCAACAGATTAGCGTTGGACAAGACTTTTGTTTTGGCAAAAAGCGCATGGGTACTGCTCAAGATTTGCAAATACTCGCAGCAAAATATAATATACCCGTGACCATAGTTCCTATAAAAACTGATATGGAAAACTTTTCCGCAGCAGATGATACTCGCATTAGTACCTCATTAATCCGGGAAAGTTTGGAAGTCGGTGATATTCAAAAAGCAAATCGTCTTTTGGGAAGACCTTACAGCCTTACAGGTATAGTAGTAACAGGTCAAAAATTAGGGAGAACTATCGGCTTTCCTACCGCCAACATTCAACTACCAAAAGACAAATTTTTACCTCGTCATGGTGTTTATGCTGTGGAGGTTATTATTGATAACGAAACTCCAGACAACTCTCCCACTCAACATTTTGGAGTCATGAATATTGGCAATCGTCCCACAGTTCATGGTATAGATACTAGCGTAGAAGTACATTGTTTAAATTGGTCTGGTGATTTGTATGGTAAAAATTTGCTGGTACAGTTAGTAAAATTTTTGCGTCCCGAACAGAAATTTACCTCCTTAGAAGCGCTGAAAAATCAAATCCAACTAGATTGTAAAATAGCTCAAGAAGTTTTCAATTGCTAATGCTGGAGAAATTTCCAAAAACAAAAAACCACTTATGTAATATGAAATATCATGGGAGGTATAACCTCCCAAAAAGTATTTCTATTATGTTATATTTGTTGTACAATCATAAAAAAATCACATTTACTTATGCAAAAAATTATCATCAAGAACTTCGGTCCAATTAAATATGCAGAAATTGAAGTTAAGAAAATATTAGTTTTGATTGGTGAACAGGCTAGTGGTAAAAGCACTATTGCTAAATTGATTTATTTTTTCAAATCACTAAAAGAAGATTTGTTCAGTCAAATCTATCAGGATATACAGAAGGATAATTTTGATATTGATTCTGATTTGATATCACCTATAAATGAAAAATTCTATAATTTTTTTGGTTCTACATTTAATTTGCCTCATTTTGAAATTACATTTTATTATACTTTTGAAAGTAACAAATATTTAAAACTCACTCTCAATGATGAAAAAAGACTAATATCTAAATTCAGTGATAATCTAATAACTAAAAATTTCAAGGATGATTTGACTCAAACAAAAAAAGCATTTCAAGAGTTATTAAATATAGATAAAAACCAATTTGATAAATTACGAAATACAATTTATATTACATATATAAACAGACTTCATGAATTATTGGATGAAGTTTTTGAAATTACACAAGCAAATTCATTATTTATAATTTCCGGTAGAAATGCTACAGTCAGTTATTCTAATCTTTTTGAAAAATACTTATTTGCAATTGTTCAGAAAAGTGTAGAGGAAAACAGAAGAAAAGTCTTTCTTAACAAGGAATACTCAATAGATGAAAATTTAATGTTAAATTTCATTGAAAGAGTTGAAACGATTAAAGAAAAATTTAAATATTTTGGTAATTTTCAAGGATTAATTGAAATTGATCAAAATAAAATAACCAATAAAATACATTTTATTAAAAACAAAATGAATGAAATTTTAAAAGGAGAATATCAAATTGATCAGATGGGAGAAAAAATTGTCTTTAATAATGAGAAAAACGATTATGTCTATCTTTCTCATGCTTCATCAGGACAGCAAGAATCTATTAGGATATTACAAGATATTTTTATTAATATCCTTGACGACGTAAAAGTGTTAAGGATCATAGAAGAACCTGAAGCACATTTATTTCCTGTTGCACAAAAGCAACTGATTGAGTTATTAGCTTTAATGGTTAATCATAATGATGATAATCAACTAATTATAACCACCCACAGTCCCTATGTTCTCACAGTTTTTAATAATTTACTCTTTGCGAATAGAGTAGTTGAAAAAAATCCGTCAACAGAATCAGAAGTAGCACAAATAATTCCCCAAGATTCCTGGTTAAGTGCTAAAGATTTTTCTGCTTATTCTTTGGCAAATCAATCTGTTAGTCAGGATACTAGGTATTGCGAACCTATTTTTAATCAAGAAAAAGGTACTATTCAACAAAATTATTTAGATACAGTTTCGGAAATTTTGGGTGGTGATTTTCAAGCTTTGTACAGTATTCACGCTAAAACTTTCAAAAGAAAATGAGCAAATTTGAGGATATTAAAGAACTTCTATCAACTGCTTTTGATAACTTTTCCGATGTTCTGGAAATTGAAATGAGATCGGAATTTTCAATGATAGACTATCAAGGACAGTCTTTTATTATTAAAAATGTTAGTTCAGATGACAACACATTTACTATTAAACTAAATGTTGTTGATACTGTTAAAAATGGTTTTGATATCACTAAATTATTTAATGTAATTAATGCTAAAATAGTTGGTTTTATTCCTATTGACGGAAAAAAAGGACTTTTAGGATTTGGTGATTCTCATTGCGATTTTGTATTTTTTGATGAAAATGATTTTTGTTTTGTAGAGTTCAAATTGGATGCAACAAGTTTAAGAAAAGTAGATAAAAACCGCGACAAAGCTATTAACCAACTCACTAATACTATTGATTTATTTGATAATAAATTAGTTAGAAACTATGCAGGTTTAAATTTAGAAGCTTATGTTTGTACTCCTGAATTTTACCCAAGATTTAATTCAAGCTGGATAGCATTTGCGAAAGATTTTTTAGAAGAGTATGGTTTTGAACTTTTTGAAATAAACAATAAAATTTGTAAATAAATAATATATTTAAAAGTAAAACCAGTTCCAAAAAATTTGTTTTTTGACTTTCCTCTCCTTGCGTCGGTGGTTTAGCAACTCCAGAAATCTTTAATTCTTATGCTGGATTAAGCTTGTTACCTGGGAATACTGTACAAAAGGCTAAACTATTAAACAAGTTTTTAGTCAAAACTCAGAAGTAAACCTTCTCCATTCCCCCCCAGGTACTGCATGAGAGAAAAAATTGACGCTTTAACACAAAATTTGGCTCGTACCATCGTTGGTAAACATGAAGCCATCCGCTTAGTCATAGTAGCTTTACTTGGTGGTGGTCATGCTTTATTAGAAGATGTCCCCGGTGTCGGTAAAACCCTCTTAGCCAAATCTCTAGCTCGTTCTGTAGATGGTAAATTTCAACGGTTACAATGTACCCCTGACTTACTCCCCACAGATATCACCGGCACAAATATTTGGAATCCTAAAACTGGGGAATTTACATTTCTACAAGGTCCTGTATTTGCTAACGTCCTCCTAGCGGACGAAATTAACCGGGCTACACCCCGTACCCAGTCGGCTTTGCTGGAAGTGATGGAAGAACATCAGGTAACAGTTGATGGTGTTTCTCGTCTAGTTCCTCAGCCATTCTTTGTGATTGCTACCCAAAACCCCATTGAGTATCAAGGGACGTTTCCCCTCCCAGAAGCCCAAATGGACCGGTTTATGCTGTCTTTGAGTTTGGGCTATCCTTCGGAATCAGAAGAAATGCAAATGCTGCAAAATCTGCAAGCAGGTTTAAAAGTTGCTGATTTACAGCCTTGTATTACTTTAGAAGAAGTCCAAGCATTACGCCAAGCTTGTTCCCAAGTCAAGGTAGAAGCATCTTTGCAACAATACATTTTGGAATTGGTGCGAACTACTAGACAGGATGAAGAAATCACTCTTGGTGTGAGTCCTCGTGGTACTGTGGCGTTACAAAAAGCTTCCCAAGCACTGGCTTTTATTTTAGGTAGAGAATATGCTCTTCCTGATGATGTCAAGTTTCTCGCACCGCACGTTCTTTGTCATCGTCTGATTCCTAGAGGGGGAAGAAATGCCAAAACTATAGTTGAACGGTTATTGCGATCTGTGCCTATCCCTTAATATAAAATATCATGGGAGGTATATCCTCCCAAAAAGCGGATTTTTTCGGGTTTTTTATATCAATTTTGGAAAAGAACATCTTTTTTCTTATTTCTGATTATGAAAACTTATAATCTGTCTGATAAAAATAACAAGAACTTATAATTGCATCTTGATTGAAGAACTAAGAAGTCCTGATTTTGCCTTTTGCCACTTTTTCAGCAAACCCTAAGAGGTTGTTTGAAAAGTATTATATGAAACCCATAATCTCCAAAAACCTAACCCCCCTTCCCCCCTTCCCCCCTTCCCTACAAGGGAATGGGGTTTTTAAAGCCTCTCCCCTGGTAGGGGAGAGGTTTGGAGAGGGGTCTGTTTCCACATTAAAAACTTTTAAAACATCCTCTAAGTAACAAATTGGTTTATGCTGTAAATAGTGAAAGTTTAAGAAATATTAAGTTCTCCTCCTCGTATAATCATGCAATGTATTGTTAATCGCCGCGATCAGTTTTCAGCAGTTGGTCGGTATTGGTTCCCAGAACTGAGTCAAATTGAGAATTTAGAAAAATTTGGTGCTTACTCAAAATTTCCCGGACACGGACACAACTATGTCTTGTTCATTTCCATGATTGGGGAATTAGATGAGTATGGTATGGTGCTGAACCTGTCTGATGTCAAGCACGTCATCAAAGAGGAAGTTACCAGTCAACTAGATTTTTCCTATCTGAATGATGTGTGGACAGAATTTCAACAAACTCTCCCCACTACGGAAAATATGGCGCGAGTGATTTGGGAACGTTTAGCACCCCATTTACCTTTGGTGCGCGTCCAGTTATTTGAACATCCTCAACTTTGGGCTGATTATCAGGGAGAGGGAGAAAAAGCTAGTTTGACTATCAGGACTCATTTTAGCGCTGCTCACCGTCTAGCTCCTAACCTCAGTGCTGATAAATATGGTAGATGTACTCAGACTCATGGACATAATTATCATCTAGAAGTGACTGTAGAAGGGGAAATAGACTCCCGTACGGGCATGATTGTGGATGTAGCTGCTTTAAATCGAGTGGTGGAAGATTATGTGGTGAGAATATTTGATCACTCTTGTGTGAATGAGGATATTCCTTATTTTGCCGATATTGTACCCACTACAGAGAATATTTCCCGTTACATTCATGGTCTTTTAGAATCACCCATTGATGAATTGGGAGTGAAACTAGCCAACATTAAACTGTTTGAAAGTCATCAACTTTGGGCAGATTATCCGGGTAAAGATAGGTCAGGCTATCTGAGTATTAGCACTCATTTTAGCTCTGCTCATAGATTGGCACACCCTGATTTGAGTTTGGCAAAAAACACGGAAATTTATGGTAAATGCGCTCGTGTAAATGGACATGGACATAATTATCAATTGGAAGTAACGATAATTGGGGAAATTGATTCCTCTACGGGTATGGTTATTGATTTGGGGGCTTTAAATCAGATAATTACAGATTACGTGATTGAGCCATTTGATCATACTTTCTTAAATAAGGATGTTGCTTTCTTTAATCAAGTTGTGCCGACTGCGGAAAATATTGCTCTTTATATTAGTAATACTTTGCGATCGCCTATTCAAGAATTGGGTGCAACTCTTTACAAAGTTAAACTGGTTGAAAGTCCTAATAACGCTTGCGAAATCTATGCGGCTGATTCTGAATCCATATCTGTTAATGCAGCGGTAAGTCAACCAGTATTGGCAATAGTTTAAACACATCCAGATACCCGACTTCTCAAAGAAGTCGGGTATCTATATTCCTAACTCCTCTATATTGTACAAAATAGGAACTCAAAGCTAGTTAATCAGATCATTATTTGGTTAGTAATTTCCAGTTAATTGATAATATATTTTCACTATTTTGTAACTGATTAACTATAGCTTTTATTACTTCTATATCCTCTGGACGACTAACACCTGCTAACCCTAAACAAATTGCTATAAAATTAATATTATTTGTGTAATTTAAGGCTGTGATTGTTGCTTGATAAATGGCAGATTGAATTTGATTTTTTGCTGCTTCTATACCAACACTTTGATAATTAGAAGCCCCTGCTTCACCTCTTCCTAAAATTTTACCTGCATCATCCATAATGATACAAATAGTTTTACTACCACCACCATCAATACCCAAAATAAAATTCATATAAAACTCCTATTTATATAAATCATGATCTAAATATTTGGGTAGGGGTTTAGCATTGCTAAACCCCTACGCTGAATACTTATTTATTTTCCGGTTCTAAAGGAATAAAAAATATAGTTAACATCCCCGGAATAGTTGCTAAACAAACCAAGACAAAAAATAATGGATATCCTAGTGATTGTTGAATTACACCACTAATCGCTCCTGGTATCATCAAACCTAAAGCCATTAATCCAGTAGATATGGCAAAATGAGAAGTTTTATGTTCCCCTTGACAAATATACATTAAATAGACGGTAAAGGCTGTAAACCCTACACCATAACCAAATTGTTCTAGGGAAACTAGAGGATAAACAAATTTTAGTGCTGGTTTAGCATAAGCCATATATACATAAAAAATGTCAGGTAAGTTTAATGCTAAAGCCATAGGAAATAAACATTTTTTTAACCCAAATTTCGCAATTAATAAACCTCCCAAAATTCCCCCACATATCAGAGAGATAACGCCAAAAGTACCGTAGACTAAACCAAATTCTTGGGTAGATAAACCTAACCCTCCCATTTCTGGTTTATCTAATAAAAATAAAGAAGCCACTTTAACTAACATTGCTTCACCAAATCTGTAAAGCAAAATAAATGCTAAGATGATGACTATTTTTGATTTACTAAAATAAGAGCGAATAATTTGTAAAAAAGGAATATTATTGATATTTACTTGGGGATTTGATTCTAAATTCTGATGATCTGATTCTGGTGTTGGTAAAATGACTAGATGAAACACAAATAACAATGCAAAGATGACAGCAGCTACGCTAATAACAATACTCCAACTTAACGGAATATTCTGAGTTGATTCTTCTAAATAACCTGCTAAAAATACTAAAAAACCTGTACTAAATAAAATTGCAAATCTATAAAACAGTGAGCGAATCCCCACAAATAAAGCTTGTTGTTCTGGGTGTAAAGCCAGCATATAAAAGCCATCTGTGGCAATATCATAAGTAGCAGAAATAAATGCAGCAATAGTTAATATTCCTAGAGATATAAAGAAAAAATTAGGAAGGTGGAAAGATAAAGCCAAAAAACTCAAACAGAAAAACATGATAATTTGCATGGTCAATAACCATTTTCTTTTGGTAGAATAAATATCCACAAATGGCGACCAAAACATTTTTAAAATCCAAGGAAAACTGATTAAACTTGTCCAAAAAGCAATTTGTGTGTTATCTACTCCCAGTTTTTTGTAGAAAATGACAGATACAGCATTAATAATCATGTATGGTATCCCTTCCGCAAAATAAAGCGTGGGTATATAAAGCCAAGGAGAAACAGACGGAGTTTTATTTTTCATAATGCTAATTATCTTTTAAAAAAATACCAACGACTGGCTAAACTGCGTAAATAGCGATAAATTAACCAAGCTAAAAGTCCTAACCCAAAATTGAATAATAGTTCTTGGACTATAAACCAGAAAATTTTCGGATCAAACCAAAGTTCCCACCGCAAAGGACTAATTTTTCGGGCTAGAATCAATAATCCAAATAGAGAATTTCCGCCTAGTGATAGGATTAACAATACTAAACCCCTTTGCCAAGTGCGAGCGGAGGATGTATGTCCAGAAATTAACACTAAAGGATGTTTTCTCTGGAGTTTTCGCAGTAGTTGTTCCCACCGCCAAAACATCCATAATAGTAAAGGAAATAACCCATAAATGAGTAAATTTGTGGGCTGCGAAAACCTCACAGAAATAGATAAAATATTGACTAAAGCATGAAAGCAAACAGAATTTAACCAAGCGATAAAAATTAAATCCCGATCTCGATTCAACCTTCTCCTAGCAGAAATATATATCCCTAAAGCGTACCCCCAAGGAGCAGAAAACATCGCATGAACTGGAGTACCAATAATGCGGTCTAGAATTGAAGATGTGCCGTGAGATAAATAAATCCAGGTTTCTTCCGCTGTGAAACCTAAAGCCACGGCTATGGTAAATAAAAAAACTGTAGTAGCTCGGAGATGATACTGACGTTGTAAATAGCAAATGGGCAGAATAACTGCTACTAATTTACAACCTTCTTCAATGGGAGCGATCGCTAATATTTGCCGAAAAACGACACCAGAAAAATGACGCTGGATCTGTTGCCAGTCTAAAACCCGGTTAGCTACATTTTCCATAGCCCATTCCCAGCCCAGAGCAGCAAAACCAGAGATAGCGCCAATAATGAACAAAATCAATAAATTTAACCACGGTGGGGCAGCAGGAGTTCTGCGGTAGTAAAACCACAAAAACAGCAGGGGGGGGATAACTGCCCACAGCACTACATATAAATTAGCCACTCACCTGAGCAATGATAGTACGGTAACGAGGACTATTGCTAGTAATAGTAGGAGATTGGAAACCTGCCCCAATTAGGGCTTGTTCAATGTCCAAACTAAAATATTCATCTAAATAAGGTTCGGTACTTTTAAGCAACGTCAAAATATAAGTTGGCATTTTTTTGTAATTTTCCGATTTAGGATTCATGTCCGTAGATTCAGATTGATCATGTACCCAGTTGATTTGGGCAAGACGACGTTGTTTAGTCCGATAGTTAGCTACAGCTAGAAGGTAAGGAGATAAGTCTAAACCAGTAATTTTGGCTTGGGGATATACTACCTGTAAGGCGAAGGTACTTAATACCACTGGACATCCTAAGTCTAATATATCTTGCGCTTGGTGAGAAATCTGTGCAATTCATTTTTGTCTTTAACACTCTTTTTAACTTATGACATATTTACCATATTTGAGGCTATATTTAGTGAATCTGGCATTTTCTCAATTTATGCTAATTTTGAATTCTCAGGGTTTGGGCTGCAAGATAAACTTTTGTCCATTCACCTAGAACTTGATGGGTTTTCAGTTGTAGTTCTTGGGCTATGACTTCTATGGAGTTACCTGCTTTGCGGAGGTTGAGGATTTGTTGTCCTATGGGAGTGATTTTTTCTGGAAGTTGTTGCCATTGGGTTTCTGTTAGCCCTAAATTATGTTCTTCTAGGGAAATGGACAACCAGTTATCAATTAGTTCTGGTTGGCCTTTAATGGCAAAGACTCGCACGGCATGATAACTGAGTTTTTCTCGCAGCCGATATACTTCTTTAATGGGTTTGTTGAGTTGTTTGGCAATTTCTTCTTGGGATTTGCCTTGCAGATATAAGCGCAACCAATCTACTGCTTGTTGTCCAATATTTTCTAATAAGTATTGTTCAAATTCTTGCTGTACAAGTTGACGGTTAGCTTGTTGTTCTTCTAAGTGTTGGGTTTCTTGATATTGAGCGATCGCTTGATTATCAACTAAGCTAATCGGATTGTCGTTATTTTCTGTGAGAATTTCCTCAGAAACAAGTTTCACTAATTCGCTAGTAGGTACTTGTGTTAAGCCTCCTCGCTGAATTCGCCGCAGGTAGTTAACAAAGCGGTACATTAATATCGGTTGATTCCGAACTGGACGCAAACAATATTCTTCTATGCTGGCAAATAGTAACGTATCCCGCAATCTTTTGTCCGTTGTGATTGCGGCAATGTGAGTCATTTGTTGTTGGATATATGAGTCACTTTGCATCAGGTCTTGGAGGACTTCTTGCAGGACATCAATAACGCTTCGTTGGCGATCGCGGCTGAGAGATATCCACGTCTGAATTTTGTTTCTTACCGCCACTACACTACTCAAGCGGCTAATGAGTTGACGATAAGCCTTTTCTCTGCTCATACCTAAATAGCGTTTGTGCAGAATTCGCCACCGATATTCCATTGCTTGTTTAGCAATTTCTAGTTCTTTGGGGTTAAGTAGATCAAACCGTGCTAAATCCACTCCCAAAAGCCAATTAAGAATACTTTGTCTAGTAGCCTGACTTTGTTCTGGACATTCTGTAATTAGTCGCTGTTGCCAATATTGAGCTAAATTTACCCCATTTTGTGTCATAGCAACATTGCGCTCCTTGAAATTAGATTTAGCGATTTAGTAGCAGGTAATAACTCCTAATTGATTCGTTCAATAGACCGTAATATCAAATTAGGATGAAGCTACATTGAATAATATTTCAAGAATAATTAACCGCAGATAAACGCAGATTAAGACGGATGAATTAATGGATTTGATGTAAAGATTCAGACGTTATGGGATTACGAACATAATAATATTGTGGACTATTGATGCAAGTTGCTATTTAGGGAAAGAGGGAATAGGGGTTTATTACCTATTACCCATTGCCCACCTAATAGATGAAATTAGATCCTAGCAGCACCGATAATGGGATTTTCCACAGATTCTCGATACTGTTGAACGTCTGCTGTATAAGCAATTGGCAATACAGCTTCTACGTTTTCATGGGGACGAGCAATAATTACCCAGGATTCGAGAGTACCACCATGAACTTTTTCTACAGCATCCACACCGGCTGCCATAGCGGCTTTAACTTCGGAAACATCACCACGAATATTGACGGTAAAGCGAGCGCTCCCAACTCTGATATAACCAACGAGGGTAACTCGACCGGCTTTTACCATTGCGTCTGCTGCTGCAAGAACGGCGGGAAAACCCTTAGTTTCTAATGATCCAACTGCCTGTGATGACATTTTTAATCTCCTGTTTTGAATATAAAGTTATCGGTTGCTACAAGTTAATTTTTATGAAGAAATGCTTCAATTTTTCATAGCGAACTTACTTAGAAAATACGGAAAGGTTCAGATTTGGAGGTGAAGTGGATAGGTAAGACTGTTTCCACATTTTCCGGGGGATTGGGAATAATGTAGTGGGTAATAACCTCACCGCCATAAACTTCTTCACCAGCAACAATTCCAGCGGCTACGGCTGTTTGCACTTCCGCAACGTGGCCTCTGACAGCAACTATCATGCGACCACTTTCCGCGATACCGTAATAAACAATCGTGACACTAGCAGCTTTGACCATTGCGTCTGCTGATGCTAAAACCGCAGGAAAACCTAATGTTTCAATTGCGCCAACTGCCATTGGCATGGCTTAAATCTCCTACTATCGGGATAATTGATTCCTATTTTACGTGGATTGTGTCCCTATTTTAATTTTTGCGGAAATTTTCTTTTTTAATTGGTGACTGGGTATTAGCTAAGGGACTTGCAAGAAATAAATTATCTCAATAAACGAACCACAGAGGCACAGAGAACACAGAGAGAGAATTTTTGCGTCAGTTTTGGGACATTTTTTTATTTGGGAGTCCCTAAGGTGATCCGCACTGATGTAAACTGGAGTTTATGTTTCCAAGTTTTCTTCCTGCCGCAGTTGGGCAACTCACAGAACCAACATCCATCGCTTTGGCTCAAAATATCCAAAGTCAGGCGATTATTACTCATGCCGCCAATGAACCCATTAATACCACTTATGTCCAACAAGGTTATGGTGGTACACCGATTTTATTAATTCATGGTTTTGATAGTTCGGTGCTAGAATACCGCCGACTTTTGCCTTTACTAGCTGAAAAAAATGCAGTTTGGGCCGTAGATTTATTGGGATTTGGTTTTACAGATAGATTACCGGGGATTGCTTACAGTTCGGTCACGATTAAAAACCATCTCTACTCATTTTGGCAAACCCTGATTAACCAACCTGTGATTTTGGTGGGTGCGTCAATGGGTGGGGCTGCGGCTATAGATTTTACCCTCACTTACCCAGAGGCGGTAAAACAACTGGTATTAATAGATAGTGCGGGTTTGAAAGGTAATTCCCCATTAAGTAAATATATATTTCCACCTTTGGATTATTGGGCGACGGAATTTTTGCGAAATCCCAAAGTGCGTAAAAGCATTTGTCGAACTGCATATAAAAACCCAAATCTGATCTCCGAGGATGCTTTGTGCTGTGGAGAATTACACTTACAAATGCCTAATTGGACTCAAGCCTTAATTGCCTTTACCAAAAGTGGCGGTTATGGTGCTTTTAAATTTCCCCAACTTGCCAAAATTGCACAACCAACTTTAATTTTATGGGGTGATAGTGATAAAATTTTAGGAACTGGGGACGCTCCGAAATTTGCCAAAGCAATTCCCCAAAGTCAGCTAATTTGGATTAAAGATTGTGGTCATATTCCTCACTTGGAACAATCACAAATTGTCGCTGAACATATATTAGAGTTTTAGCAACAAGATCCCCGACTTCTTCAAGAAGTCGGGGATCTAAATTCTTAACTTCAATCATACAACCAAGTATTTTTGGAAAAATCCTCACTGTCTTGATTGGGTTTTTCTTGAAGTCGTTCTATTGACCTATGAGATTTTTTGTATTGAATGGATTTGGAAATTTGACTAGCTTGTTGACTAAGTTGTGAATGAGGTTGTTGACTAGGTTGTTTTAAACTCTTGATTTCTTCTAGTAACTGAGAGTTGGAATCTGCTAGTTGTAAAGCGGTTTGTTTTGTTTCGTAAAGTTCATTTGTCAAACGTTCTACCAATGCTTCTTTTTCTGAAAAAGCTGTTTGTAAATCACTAATTTGCTTGATTAAAGTAGATTCTTTTTGTTTTAATGTAGAAACTGTTTGCTGTAATTCTTTAATACTGGCTTCTAGTTCTAACTGATTATTATCCGTTTGTACTTGGGTTTCCAATACTGCTTCAGCCGAAACTTCAATTACAGGTTCACCTTGTAGAGGTGTAAATTTTGTAGCCTCTTCCTGTATTAAGTTAGAGAGATTTTTTTTAGGCATTACTTTATAAACTCCATTATCTGATCATTCTTCAAGTATAAGTCTGGAAGTGACAAAAAAGATCAGACACCCAACTTCTTCAATAAATCAGGTATTTTATTATTTCAATTTATGGGTGATTTAGTCTAGATAATAGGTAGAATCAAGATGTTTACTTATCTATTTTTTTCCAGTTTTGGCTACTATATCTTGTCCTCGTTGTCATCAAATTATTGATAGTCAAGCAATTACTTGTCCTCAGTGTCGGCTATTGCTGAAAGCTTACGGACATCCTGGTATTCCTTTGCACCGCGCTCAAGGAAATGATCATCTATGCGACAGTTGTAGCTATCACTTTGATCATACCTGTAACTTTCCTCAATATCCCTATGCTCAAGATTGTACTCTCTATCAAAATATAGAAGAAAGTGAATTAGAATCGCAAAAGCAAAATTCTAATTATAACTTGAGTACAAGGGTTAATAATTGGATAAAACGCCATCAAACTTTGTTATTAATACTAACTTTGTTATTAGTTTGTTTATTAATAACCTTGTTCAACTCTTGATATAACAGAATCACGAAAACTGCCCTTAAACTGTCTTTACTTCTAAGTTTTCTGGCATAATTTCCCCAGTTGATGAAATCTCTTCCGCAAATATTTCTAAATCAAACCAAAAAGTAGTACCAATACCAACTTCACTTACCAAATTAACTTGACTATGATGTCTGTCCATAATGTTTCTGACAATTGATAAACCTAAACCTGTTCCTTCTAGAGTATGAACTCTATTTTCTACACGAAAGAATCGGTCAAAAATTGCCTGTTGATCTTCTGGTGCGATACCAATTCCTGTATCACTAATTTCAATTCTCACTTTACCAGAATGATGCTGAGAATGAGAATTAGCATCTAGTTGATAAGCACGGATAACTACCTTACCACCAGCTAGACTGAATTTAAGAGAATTACCAATTAAATTCCCAAAAACTTGCAGTAACAAGTCATAATTTCCTAGAACAAAAGGTAAATCATGAGTCAGTTCCTGGCACAGTTCAATCCCTTTATCTTTAGCATTAAGCTGATAAGTCCGTAATGTCTGTTCTATTGCTTGTGGTAAATCTACCTTATCAAAAGTGTAATTCCGACCAGATTCAAGTTTTGATAAATCTAAAACATCATTAACCAAGCGGGTGAGTCTATCAGTTTCATTATTAACTGTTTGCAAAAATTCCTTGCGTTCATCAATACCTAAATCTTCGCCATAATCATGTAAAGTTTCAATATAGGTTTTGATGTTAAATAAAGGAGTCCTTAATTCATGGGAAATATTGCTGATAAACTGGCTTTTAGCTTCATTTAGTTCCACCTCCCGGCTAATGTCTTGGACAGTGATAGCTATACCTTTAATACTTTCCCGTTGGAGGTTAAGAACTGTGGTTAAAACAATGCGAATTGTGCGTTGAGTAGGTTGTTTGAGGAGGATACGAAATTCAGCACTTTCACATTCACCTGCTGCCATTTCATATAAAGTCCGGGATATTTCCATTTGGACAGTATGGGGTAAGTGATGGAGTATATTACTACCAACAACATCCACACTTTCCCAATTAAAAATCCGTTTAGCAGTGGGATTAACTAATATTACTTGCATATTATTATCAATCAAAACTGCACCATCAGCAATGGTGGAGACTAAGGTTTCTAATTTAGCTTTTTCGGCAGTTAATTCTTCAATATTTTGTTCTTCATAACGTTCTAGCCGTTCTGCCATTTCATTGAAGCTGAAAATTACTTCTCCTAGTTCACCACCGAGAGGGATATCTATGCGCTGTTTAAAATTTCCAGCCGCAATTTGTTTAACACCTACTAGCAATTCTTTAATAGGTTTAGTAATAGTTAAAGCATTAATTACTCCTGCTAAAATCACCATGACCCAAATTGTGATAAAAACGGCAATGGTAACATCACGGGTGAAATTAGTGGATATGACTGCGATTTGGTTAGGGTTAATACCAACTGCTAATACACCTAAGTATTTTTTATCTACTATTAAAGGCACAAATACATCTGTAACTGCACCATCGGGGGTGTTATGCTGCCTAACCATTGGTTGATCTTGATTGTCAGAATAATCTTCTGGTAGTTGGATATGGCGCTTAATAGTGAGGGAGTTTTCTACCTCTGGTTCCCAAAAAGGAAGACCAAAAAACATTTGCCCAGTTTCATCAGCGTATAACATATAACGCACGCTAGAAGTGGCACTGAAAAAACGTTGAGAAAATTGGGCAACTTCAGTTAAATTGTGATCAGCAATTAGGGGGGCTACATTTGCGGCCAGGAGTAATCCTAAATCACGACCAAAGCGGGTATCATTGAGACGTGCATCTTGCTGAATTGTGTTTACAGCCCAGAAGGTCAAACCACTCATGACCAAGGAAACCATGAGGGTGGCGACGGCTAGGAGTTTGGTCTGAAGGGTAAACTCTGACCACCAATTGGCGAGTGCTTTTGATGCACCAGAGGCGAATTCATCTCGGAAATTTGTAAAAAGAGCCAGCATCTTAAAATACGGTTGTTAGTAGTTCGTTGTTTTCTATCCCAAAAACTAAAAATTGCCAGTTAATTTTCCAAACGTGCTAGGAATTGGCAGGAGGGACAGGGGACAGAGGAAAGAATATAGTTGATCTTTTACCTCTTCTTTTCTAATTTAACTATGTTTTTGGAGTAATCGTAAAAACTTAGTTGCAAGAAAGGTAATGTGATGGGACTATTACAATGTAAAATACGTAATCATCTAGAATCCAAAATTAAGAATATTTCAACGTTCTAGGGTTAACAAACATTCTCACTCAGTCAATTATCCCCAAAATACTGATAACGTAATTAAATTTTTCCTATTCTATCTATGAATTCTCCGGAAACACCACGTAAATCACCCACCCAAGCAATAGGGGCAAAAATTTTCCACTATTGTAATTTCATCAGCTTATTTATTATGATCACCAGTGGATTGCAAATTTATAATGCTAATCCTGTTTTTGGCGGACGTGGTGGATTATATATTTTCCCCCTGTTTACTTTAGGTGGTTGGTTGGCTGGAGGTAGACATTGGCATTTTGCAGCCATGTGGCTATTTTCTCTGAATCTTTTCTGCTATGGAATTTATATTTTCGTTACCCAACGCTGGAAAAATAGATTTGTTAGCGAAAAAGATATCAAGGCATTACAAAAAAGTCAGAATCACCAACGTTTAAATTATGCTTGGCATCGAATTATTTATACAGCAATCATTCCTATTTTATTACTGGCAATATTTACAGGCATAGGAATGTACAAACCTGCTCAATTTTATTGGATAGTTGATATTTTTGGCAGTTGGCAAGCATTAAGAATTGTCCACTTTGCTGCTGTACCAACAGTGGTAATATTTGTCTGGCTTCATTGGAAGTTAGGGCAGAAGGTAGGGGGAAATCCCCTGACAAAATCTATATTTTTGTAAAAAATAGCAGAATTTAGGCATCAAAATGAATAATCATGAATTTACCCGAAGAAGGTTTTTACAACTTTCTGGTTTATCGAGTATGAGTTTATTACTTGGTGGTTGTGGTACACCTATATTTGCAGATTTAGTAGGGAAACTTTCTGAACCTCTCAATCAGAAATTTGAAGAATTGATATTTCAGCCTCAAAAGCCAGTTCCAGAATTTTTACCTAATCAAATTGAACCAAATAAGTTAATAATTAATAGTTTTAAATCTACACCAGTTATTGATCTAGCAAAATATCGTTTAATTGTAGATGGTGAAGTAAATCATCCGCTGAGTTTGAGTATGGCAGATATTCAAGCTTTACCTCTCACTTCTATGATTATTCGTCATGTTTGTGTAGAAGGCTGGGCGGCAATTGTGCAATGGGGTGGCATTCGTTTGCGGGAAATTATCGCCCTTTCTCAACCTAAATCCTCGGTTAAATATGCCTATTTTAAATCAGCAGATGGTTATTATGAAAGTTGGGATATAGCCTCAGCTTTACACCCACAAACCCTATTAGCTTATCAAAAAAATGGTGCAGCTTTGCCTGTGGAAAATGGTGCGCCTTTGCGGTTAGCTTCACCCATTAAACTTGGCTATAAACAAAGTAAATGGGTGACACGAGTTACCCTCACCAGTAAATTATCAAATGCTCAAGGTTATTGGGAGGATTTGGGTTATGAATGGTTTGCAGGATTGTAAATAAAGTAGGAGTCAGGAGTCAGGAGT